>CAMLFX010000026.1 GCA_946479435.1 uncultured Sphingobacteriales bacterium
GATTTCTGTGTCGATAGCACCATACGTGCCGCCCTCAGTAAAGACTACAACATAACAGTAGTTGCAGACGCACATACCACTGCCAACCGCCCCCACGCCACTGCCGATGTCATCATAGCCCACCACAACTATGTTTGGGCCAATATGATACCCACCAAAGGCCGCATATGGGTTTTGCCTTTGCAGGAAGTAATAAAGACTATTGATTAATTCATTACCAGGTACACGTCATTTCGACCAACGGGAGAAATCCCCCAAACAAAAGAACAGTAGCTAGAACATTAAGGTATAGCCGCATCGTGAAGGAGATTTCTCTCTTCGCTGCGCTTCGTTCGAAATGACGACATTTTTTTACTCCCGTCATTGCGAGCGATAGCGTGGCAATCTCGCGACAACACAGAAAATCACTCATTCCGCGAGATTGCCACGTCGTTACACTCCTCGCAATGACGGGATACAAAAACATATCAAGACACAACGCATGGCCTTTGCAATCCTGCGGAGCAGTTGGATTGCAATCTCCTTTTCTTTGCTACTTTCTTTTTGAGATAAAAAGAAAGTAGTTGAAGCAGATCAGTAATAATGTAAGATTGCGTCTCCCGCTATTCGCTAAATCGCAATAGCTTGCAATCTCTTATAAATGGGAAAATATTATCGCTGTGGTTCCGCCTTACGGTCGTTCAGCTCCTGTATCAGCATCTTCTTAAAATCTTGCTCGGCGCGGTATAGTTCAGCCAGTTGCTGTGCCGATATTACTTTCAGAAACTCGTCTTTATATTTCTTCTTCACGTTTAGCTCAGCCTGCTGGTAGTCTAGGTTGTCTATCACATAGCGCCTCGCCATATCTGGGCTGGCTGCCGGGTTCTGCTCTTTATACTTTTGCTTAAAGCCCCTGCGCACGCTCCGCAATTCATCCTCGCATTTATTATATAGCGGCTTAAATTTCGCTATCTGTTCGGGGGTAAGCTTTGTTTCGCGTATCACATAGTCCATCTTCAGCGTACGTATCCGCTCGTGGCCGCTTTTTTGCGCCTGCGCCCAGGTATTGGTGCTGCATTGCAGCAATATCATGGCAAAAATGAAGAGTAACTTTTTCATTGTCGGTACTGTATTTTATAAGGATGTTTCCCACCCTGTTTCGTCTAAATAATTTATTATCTCCTGGTCGGTCAGCTGGTCGGTAGTAATGGTGGTTTTACCATCACCGGCAGCCACATATCCGGCTATCATATCCCCGTCAAAATCGTCAATATTCTGCTGTATGTATTTATTAAGTGTAGCATCGGGCACCCTGGCCAGGCGTTGCTCCACACTGGCGGTTGGTTGCACTGTATCAGCGGGTTGCATCATCCTGTACCCGCCAAAGCCCAGTCCTGCTATCAGTAAGGCGGCAGCGGCCCAGCGCAGGTTCTTCCATAGGGTATTGCCAAGCGGTATAGTTTTGGTGGCGGGCTTTTCATCTTGTTTTACAGCAGCCAGCATCCGTTCAGGCAGTTTATCAAAATAGCCTGCAGGTGCGGTCATAGCAGCAGCTTTAGGTAAAAAGCTTACGTCGGCGTCTTCCGCTATCATACCCAGCACTGCGTCAGGCAGCATATCAAAATAACCCAAAGGCAACTGGTAAGGCATTTGTTTCCCCGCCACCTGCAAAGCAATATCTGTATTGCTGTTGGCAGCCGCTACCCCATCCGTCATTGCAGCCGGCAGGGCATCGAAATAACCTTCAGGTGTCGCAAAAGGAACCACCCTGTTAAGGGAGGCTATATAACCGCTCAATCCCTTCAATTCGTCCAATATCTCTTTTCCCGGTTGCATATCTTTTAGACTGTTGATAATATGTATAGTTTAATTACTATTTAGCAAAAAATGCTCTACTTTCTTCACCGCGTGGTGGTACGATGCCTTTAACGCGCCCACAGAGGTTTCCAGCACTGCCGACATCTCTTCATAAGGCATTTCGTCGTAGTACCTCAGGTTGAATACAACACGCTGCTTTTCAGGCAGGCTTTGTATAGCCTGTTGCAGCTTCCATTCTATCTTATTGGGGTCAAAACCTTTTTCTGCTACCAGCCTGTTCGCCACCGGCGATTCTTCATCGCTCAGCGAAATGGACGACCTTCGTTTTTGCTGTGCCAGCCAGGTCAGTGTTTCGTTAGTAGCTATGCGGTACAGCCATGTGTACAGGTTAGCCTCTTCCTTAAAGCTGCCCAGGTTCTTCCACACCTTTATGAACATATTTTGCAGTACATCGTCGGCATCTTCATGCGACACCACCATACGGCGTATATGCCAGTACAGCCGCTCCTGGTATTTTTTTACCAGCTGTGTAAAGGCCATTTCTTTGGTGCTTTCATCGCGAAACGATGTAAGTATCAAATGGTCGTCTATTTCTATCGCCTTTTCGGGCATATTCATGTTTATATATGGTTGACTAAGATAAGATACTAAAGTTTAATGCCAGCGGCACGATGTTGGGATTGTAACAGTAGTTTTGCAAAGCCTATGAAAGACTTTAACAGTTTACGTATCGTATTCTTCGGCACGCCCGATTTCGCTGTCGCTTCGCTAAGGGCACTGGTTGATGCGGGAGCCAATATAGCAGCCGTTATTACCGCCCCCGATAAGCCGGCCGGCCGGGGTATGCAATTGCAGGCTTCTGCCGTAAAGCAATATGCAGTGGAACAAGGCCTGCCTGTTTTACAACCTGAGAAGCTAAAGAACCCTGAGTTTGTGCAGCAGCTTAAAGACCTTGCCGCCGATCTTAATATAGTAGTGGCTTTCCGTATGCTGCCCGAAGTGGTATGGAACATGCCGCCACTTGGTACGGTGAATGTACATGCATCATTGTTGCCACAATACCGCGGCGCCGCTCCCATCAACTGGGCCATCATCAATGGCGAAACGGAAACAGGCGTTACAACCTTCAGGCTAAAGCATGAGATAGACACTGGCAACATACTGCTTCAAAAGAAGCTACCCATACTACCCGAAGACAACTTAGGCACGGTGTATAATAAGCTGATGAATATGGGTGGCCAGCTATTGGTAGAAACAGTTAAGGGTTTAGCGGAAGGCACTATCAAAGAGCAGCCACAAGATGCTATTGCTGATACCGAGCTGAAACACGCGCCCAAAATATTCAAAGAGCACCTTGTTATAGATTGGAGCCAACCGGCTGGCGCTATACACAACCTGGTAAGGGGCCTGTCGCCCTATCCCGGCGCTATTACCCAACTTGATGGCAAAGTCCTGAAGCTATACCAGGTACATTCCGTGGGGCTTGCACCCGGTGTAGAACCCGGCAGTGTTGATAGTGACGGTAAGACTTACCTGCGCGTTGCCACCGCCGATGGCTGGGTATATGCTGAAGAGCTGCAACTGGAAGGCAAGAAGAAGATGGATGTGACCTCGTTCTTAAGGGGCTACAGGGTTGGTCCGCTTGCCGGTTGATGCGGCACGTTCAATGAAGTACTGCACAGCCAATGCATACCCTTCAAGGCCCAGGCCCACAATGCTGCCAACGCATTTAGCAGCTGTATAGGAATGCCTGCGGTAAGGCTCACGTGCGTGTATGTTTGATATATGCACCTCTACTACCGGTACATTAATGGCCGCTACGGCGTCGGCCAGGGCTATGCTGGTGTGTGTATATGCAGCCGCGTTAAGTATTATACCATTTACCTTGTAGCGGCTGTTGTGCATGAAGTTAATGAGCTCACCCTCTATATTGCTTTGGTAATAGGTCAGTATCACATTAGGGAACCGTAGCTTAAGCCTGTTAAAAAACTCGTCGAAGGATATTTTACCGTATTTATCCTGTTCACGGGTACCAAGTAAATTAAGATTAGGGCCATTAATTATCGCAAGATGCAGCATTAACGTTATCAAAATTTGATGCAAGATAATCAAAACCCATTTGGTATTTTTACATTTACATAATATTAACTGCGTAGTTATCACCATTTCATCTTTATGCCGATACTTGAAGAGCTAATCAAGACCAAGCCAATACAAGACCCGCACCAGCGGGCCTATCTCAACATTATGTATACCGGTAACTGGCTGTTCAACCGCATCAACAATGCACTAAAGCCTTATGACCTTACCGAACCCCAATACAATGTGCTGCGCATACTACGTGGACAAAACGGTGCATCTATGAGCCTGTTTGAAGTACAGGACAGGATGATACAGAAGATGTCGAACGTAAGCAGGCTGATAGACAAGCTGCTGGAGAAAGGCTGGGTAGTACGTACCGAATGCAAAGACAACCGCCGCAAGGTTGATATCAGCATTACTGAAGCCGGCCTTACAATACTGAACGACGTTAACCCATCATTGCAGGCAGCGTTCGACCAGATAGATGCCAACCTGAGCGACGAAGATGCTGCAACCCTTGGCCACCTGCTGGATACCATGCGCAAAGACATCTAAACCCTATGCCCGTGTGGGATGCATACCTAAAGGGTTTCAAAGCCTACTTACAACTGGAGCGCTCTATGAGCGACAATACCGTGGAGGCTTACCTGCACGATGTTGCTATGCTACGCGACTACATGAGCGATGCCCACCCGAACACAGCACTAGAGGCTATTGACCTGAACCTTCTGAAGGGCTTCCTGCAACACATTACTGAACTTGAACTGGCTGCCGGTACGCAGGCAAGGGTACTGAGCGGTGTCAAGTCATTCTACAGGTACCTGCTGTTGGAAGAGGTGCTGCGCAACGACCCTACTGAACTCCTGGAAGCACCTAAGCTGAAGCGCAGCCTGCCCGCCTTCCTGAGTGTGGACGAGATTGATACGCTCTTCCAAGCTATAGACCATAGTACACCCGAAGGACAACGCAACCGTGCATTGCTGGAAACCATGTACAGCTGCGGACTGCGTGTTAGCGAGGCCATCAACCTGGCCATTAGCAACCTATACCTGGACGTGGGCTTTGTACGCGTGGTGGGTAAGGGTAACAAGGAGCGCCTGGTACCTATTGGTGAGAAGGCCATTACGCAGATCAGGCTATACAGGGAGCATACACGTAGCCAGCTAAAGGTCATCAAAAAGGGGTATGAGGACACGCTGTTCCTGAACAGGAGAGGCGCAGCACTATCTCGGGTCATGGTATTCCTGATACTGAAGGACCTGACCGAGAAGAGCGGCATTAAGAAGAACATACACCCGCACACCTTACGCCATTCGTTTGCTACGCACCTGGTGGAGGCCGGTGCTGACCTAAGGGCCGTGCAGGAGATGATGGGCCATAAGAGCATTACCACTACCGAGATATACACCCACCTCGACCGGGGCTTCCTGAGGCAGACCATGGAGCGGTTCCACCCCCGCTTCAACGGATAACACATTAACATCTTCGTTATTCGTTGTTCAGTTTTGTTGAAAAAATAAAAAAAATAAAAAAATTCTGCTGCGACATTTTGAGGACAAACCTCTTGTGGGAATTGAGGATTAGCGATTAATTGATGCACGCTATCTTTTTTGCAACTGAACATTTTCGAACAACATATTTACCAAATAAACCATGTTTATGCATTTGCTATATAATAGCAAATATACAACTTATCGGCAAATAAAATTATTTTAGTACGATCTCATTATATTGCTGGTCTCTGTATGCCGGTGTAACAACAACACCATTTATAGTAACCGATTCAGCTGAATAGGTACACCCCATGCCGCATGGACGCATTTCCGATTCTTTACGCGTCCCTATAACATCTGTTATCAAGAATGTATCCTGCCCATTTACGATAACACGATAATCGTTACCATTCATATTTATCCTGGCAGGCAATTTCGAAGTGCCATTTATATTGTACCAGGTATATGTGCTTTGTGGAGAGCCACCTGTAAAGCCACTGCCCGCTTTAAATACACCTACTGTTACTGAATCGATATTTGCATAATTTCTCAAACTGATCAATATTTCCTTTTCATAACAAGCTACCAGGCAATCGCGTTGCTTACCATCGTTAGAAGGGTCAGGTGCTTTAGTACAGCTTGTTGCTAATAAGCAAACGAATAATAGGGTTAGGATGTGTTTCATATAAGTTGTTACAACACTTTATGTGCCAAATTTAAGATTTACAAAAATCATTGATTTACCGCTAATAATGCTGCATACACCGATCATAATATTTTTTACAAATCTTATATTTATCTTTGTAACTAAGATAATTAGTTAGTGAGATAATTATGACTAAGGTAACAGGGAAACTACTACTGCAAAATTTCAGAAAAGCTTCCAGGCAATATTCCGATACTTCTGTACTGATGCACGAGACGATAGCGAGGAAGATAGGCCTATCGGGCGTAGACCATAAATACCTGGGGCTGATCATGCAGCATGGGGAAATGACAGCGGGCAAACTCTCGAAACTAACAGGCCTGACAACAGGTGCTGTAACAGGTTTGATAGACCGTCTGGAGCAAAAAAAACTGGTAAAACGCAGCTATGATGCCAGCGACAGGCGTAAGGTATTGATAGTACCTAACGAACAGCATGCAACTAAACTGCTGGCACCTGTTTTCAGTAAACTGCAACAGAAAACCGATGAACTGCTGGGCACATTTTCTTACGAGGAAATAGCGATTGTAACAAAATACTTCGAAGCGGCTACCGGGGTGATGCAGGATATGGCCGATACTTTAAACACTAAAAAGAAATAAGGATGAATAATGTAACCATCAATTATTTATCGCGCGCAGAGCTGTGGTTGTTCATTACAACGCTGGTATATTTCCTTATGAATGGGGCTCAGCTATTTGAAACCGCAGTAGTAGTGCCGCGCTGGACGGCTGCACCGCCTGAATCATTTCAATTGTTCAAAGGCAAGTATGGGCTCGATCTAAAGACATTCTGGATAGTGATACACAGCATTCATGAGCTGACGTTTATCGCTGCCATCATCTTTTGCTGGAAGCTGGATCCCATACGCAATTGGCTCCTTATATTATTTGTCATGCACTTTGCGGTAAGAGTATGGACCATCGTTTATTTTGCACCGAACATCATCAGCTTTCAGAAAATGGCGAATGGCGAAGCCATAGTTACCAACCTTGTAAGCAAGGTGAATAAGTGGCAGGCATTGAATTATGTAAGGGTTGGGGTGTTTATTCTTGTATCGCTGGGCTTGATACCAATTTGCATTAAGCTGATGAATATGATGAAGCAGGCTGTTAATTGACCTACCAATCTTCATAACATTAGCCGTGTTAACTAATACCTAATACACCAATACTATAACTTAGACACAGGGGTTTTTACATCGTGATAAAATAAAAACTCCCAGCCCTCAGCCCTGCCCTGCTCTGCATACTGTTCGCGCAGTTGCATAGCTTTTTTTCCGTCATAGTCGTATTTGGCTACGTATTTTATCTTCATTTGTTTTAGCTGTGGTGCTTCATCGCCGCCAAAAAATATTTTCTCTCCCGCGTCTTCTATAAGAAAAACAATGTGCTCGGGGCAGTGGGCGCCTGAATGTGTAAAGCTTATATAATCGTCTATTACGCCTGCTTCCCCATCCAGCCATTCTATTTGTCCTGAAGATAATAAGGGTTCTATATCGGCAGGATAGTATGAAGGGTAACCAATTTTCAATGCATAATCTGCCTCGGCGCGGTACACGTAATACTTTGCGTTGGGGAAGGTAATATGCGCATTGCCACTTCCGTCTTTATACACTACCCCACCTGCATGGTCTTTATGCAGGTGTGACAACAGTACTTTTGTTACCTGTTCAGGCGTATAACCACAGTTGCGTATGTTATCGTGTATTTGTGGCTTGCCGTTATCATTATTGAAACCAAGACCGGTATCCAGTACTATTACATCGTTACCCTTTATTATAAGGAATGGTTGCACTTCTACCAGTAGTGAACCTGTAGGCCGGTCGGTCAGTATATCTTTTTCTTCATCGAAGGGAACAAAAACCTTGTCATGACCTATAGTGAATACACCTTCGGACAGTGGAAATATTTTAGCCATAAGTGGGCAAAGTTAACGTATCAGCACTTGTCTATCGGCATCCAGTCTTATCAGTATAAATATCAGGATACTAAAGGAGAGTAGCGATGAACCACCATAGCTGAGGAACGGCAATGTGATACCAATAACAGGGGCCAGGCCAATAGTCATAGATATATTGATGGCGAAGTGAAAGAAAAGTATAGACGCCACGCAGTAGGCGTATATGCGGCTAAATGAAGAGCGTTGGCGTTCGGCTATGAAAATAATACGCATCATTAGCGATACATATATCAATATAAGCACGGCGCTGCCCACAAATCCAAACTGCTCGCCAATGGCACAGAAAATAAAATCGGTATTCTGTTCGGGTACAAATTCATTTTTGGTGGAAGTGCCATTTAAAAAACCTTTGCCCCATAGCCCCCCGGAACCAATAGCTATTTTCGATTGTTTTACATTATAGTCCGATGTGTTTTCCCTACGCTCTTCGCCTAACTGGTCGGCCTTTAAATATGCTTCGGGTACATCTTGGCCAAGTGTTGAATAAATACGTTCTATCTGGTGTTTCTGCAAAACATTTTTAAATGCGAACGGCACTATTACCTGTGAGAAAAGCACGCTGATAAGCCATGCGCCAATAAGCAGGATGCGGAAAATACTATCGCGCCTGAACTCTCTGCGCATCAGTACGCCTATAAGAATAGTTAACGCAGTAAGTATAATGAACAGTACTGTTCTATCGACCAACAAAGTAGCCAGCGTAAGTGCCACTGCCAGGATACCGGTAACCAGTATAGCGTTAGGCAAACCTTCGCGATACATGACCAGCAGGAAGCAGAAATACACAAGGGCAAGCCCCGTTTCTTTTTGCAGTATAATAAGTACCGCAGGGCCCAGCGCCATAGCGGCACCTATAAGCCGGTGTTTAAGCGTTTTAAAATTTGTTTCGGGCGAAGAGAGGAACTTGGCAATAGCGAGCGATGTAAATATTTTGCACACTTCGCCGGGCTGAAACCTTACACTACCCACCCCTAACCAGGAATGGGAGCCCTTTACATCGACCCCGGCAAATATGGTAATGACTAGCAGGAAGATGCCAATGGTATATGATAAGTAAGCAATAGATGAAAAGAACTTACTATCGGTCCACACGATAAGCAAACCCACAAACAACGAGATGCCCAACCATATAGCCTGGCGCATGTGGCTTTTACCCATCATGAATATAGAAGGATCGGTACGGCGGTATTCAACAGAAAAAACAGCCAGCAGCCCGATAGCTACCAATGCCAGGTAAAACAACAGTGTGATACCATCGAGCCTGCCAAATATAGATTTACTTGTATTGCTGTTTGCCATAGCTATACTTATCGCTTCTGTTGTTTAGTCATGTATGTTTTCTTCAGCCACCGTGTTACCATTATCGAATCTGTTACGTGCGCTACGCTATCTTCATATCGTTTTTGGGCAAGCTTCCTTTCATCACGCATACGTGCTTTCAGCCTGTTAGCCGAGTCGATGATGTAGGTGTACTTGGTAATAAGATGTGCGTTGTACATTTTATCTTCCAGGTACTTGCGCTTGGGCAATACGGTATCGGTAAGATATTTTTCCATCATAAGGCTGGCCACCGGGCCCGCCCAGGTAGCGCCATAGCCTGCATTTTCCACAATAACCGCAATGGCTATTTTAGGATCATCGACAGGAGCGAATGATACAAATACCGAGTGGTTTTGCATTTTCATAGCTACTCCATTCACTATGGCCTTATTTTCAACAGTACCTGTTTTAGCAGCTATTGCAATGCCATCCAGCTTCGCTACCGTACCGGTACCATGTTCTACCACATCTTGCATGCCACGCGCCACAATAGCAAAAGTGCTATCGGGTATGTGCGTCACTACATGCTTTTCATGGTATGGCCTCAGCAGGCTGTCGTTAGGGTTTTTATTGATGGACTTGACAAAGTGCGGCGTATAATAATAACCTTTATTGGCAATGATGCACATTGCATTGGCCAGCTGTATAGGTGTCAGCGCTATTTCGCCCTGCCCCATACCTACATACAGCATAGTGCAGGAGTTCCACGATCCGTTATACATTTTGTTGTACAGGTTCGTATCGGGCAAAAGGCCTTTGCCTTCATAAGGAATATCTACACCTGTTGGGCGGCCAAAGCCAAAAGAGTTGCAGTAGTCGTGCCACACTTCTTCACCATGCTTTACATTACCAAACTTTTTCGAATCGATAGTAAGACGGAAAATATGTACGAAATAAGAGTTGCAGGAGTTGGCCAGTGCCAGCCTCAGGTTAGCGGCATGGCCGCCACCACTGTGCGTGCAACCAATACGCTTGCCGCAAGCATAGTAGCCACCGCCGCAAGGATAACCAAAAGACGGGGTGATGGCGCCCACATCGAGCGCTATGAGTGCGGTCATGGGTTTCATGGCAGAGCCCGGCTGGTACGTGGCCTGTGTAGCACGGTTCAGTAAAGGATGCGTAGCATCGAGGTACAGCTTCGAGAAATTTTTACTGCGCTCCCTGCCCTTCAGCATATTGGGATCGTAGCTGGGCGCGCTTATCATGGAGAGAATGCCACCTGTTTTAGGGTCGATAGCTACTACACTGCCAATTTTATTGGCCATAAGCTTTTCGCCGTATTCCTGCAGTTCAGCATCCAGGTATAGCTCCAGGCTGCGACCTGCCACTGCAGGTGTATCCAAAGCGCCGCCTTTATAAGGATCGCGAGGGCGGTTGAAGTTATCGCGCTCCAGGAAGTAAACACCACGCTGGCCGCGCAGCACTTCTTCGTAGCTGTTCTCAAGACCCACGAAGCCTGTATAGTCGCCCTGGTTGTAAGATACATAGCGATCGCGCTGCAGCATGCCCGGCGATACCTCGCCAATATAACCCAAAACTACCCCCGCACTACTATTGGGGTAAGAGCGTGTATGCCTTTCAGAAAGCTCGAAACCGGGGAACAGGTATATATTTTCCTGAAAACGGGCGGTTTGCGCGGGTGTCAACTCTTCAATAAGCGCACCTTTGCGCATGGGGCCATTCTTGATGCGTATTTTATCCAGCAGCTTTTCGAAAGTTGGGATATTAATGCCTAATACATCGCAAAGGGCAGAGGTATCCAGCTTTTTTGATACACTGTTTGGTGTGACCATCAGATCGTACACCACCTGGTTGTAGAGCATTACTTTGCCATTCCTATCGTAAATAACGCCTCTGGGCGGATATACCACTTTACGATAAATAGCAATATCATTGGCCATTATCTTGTATTTATCTTCGAATAGCTGAAGAAAAAAAAGGCGCACAAGTATAACAGCGGCAACGCCGATGAAAATAAACCTTATAACGTATTGACGCGGGTTTGCCGCATGAGACATGATACAAAAATGTTAAACGGGTAACGGCTACAAACCTAAATGAAAAAGATGAGTTTTAGAGATGACTTACCGCATAAAACGGATAAATTTTACCAGCTTTAATTAATGTATGTTTAAAAAATATTTCTGAAAAAAGTTTTGCCTTTTTAGAAACGTCCTTTACCTTTGCAGCCACAAACAGGTTAGTCCGATGGTGTAACGGTAGCACCACAGTTTTTGGTACTGTTTGTCTAGGTTCGAATCCTGGTCGGACTACACTTAAAAGCCTCGTAGCTAATATCTACGAGGTTTTTTATTTCACACCGTTTTAAACCTCCGCTTATGAACAAGCTTCTTTGCTTATTGGCGCTGCTATTTATCTCGGCCGAGACAAGGGCCCAATTCAACGATAGCTTACAATATCATTTCAACCTGGCCGCCACAGGCAATATTAACCGCACTAACGATGGCACCGCTTATGTGCTTAATAACTCGCTGAAGTTTGGTGTTCGCAAAAAAAGCATATCGCTCAACCTGCTGAACAGTTATGTGTATGGCAAGCAAAACGGCAGCCTGATGAATAATGACTATAACGCCGCAGTAGATTTTAATTTGTACAAGACCCTACCCCATTTTTACTACTGGGGACTTTTGAATTATACCACCAGCTATTCACTAAAAATAATAAACCAGTTACAAGCGGGGGGCGGTGTGGCATACGATGTACTAGATAGTAAAGAAGCTAAAATAAATATTAGCGAAGGTGTGTTGTTTGAAACAAGCGATATATTTCTGCAAGACACTATACGCGAAACCTATAGCACATATCGTAATTCCTTGCGTGTATCCTGCCGCTTTTTAATAAAAGGTTTGATACGCTTTGAAACCAGCAACTTCTGGCAGCCATCGTTTACATATAGTAACGATTATATTCTAAAATCGAATACAACAGTTGGATTCAAATTAAAGAAATGGCTTACCCTGACCACTTCTCTACAATACAATAAAATATCGCGCACCGACAGGGAAAATCTTTTATTTAATTATGGGATAATTATTGATAATTATTTTTAAACAGTAATTTTTCCCAAATTCTTATTACCCATGCATAGCGCCCTTGCAATATTTATACTTCAGCTTATTGTGATTATAATAGCGGCAAGAGTGTTTGCTTACCTGTTTCAGAAAATAGGCCAGCCTGCTGTAATGGGTGAAATTGTTGCAGGCATTGCACTGGGGCCATCGCTAATGGGCGCTATTGCTCCATCTTTCAACCTATTTCTATTTCCAGTAACATCATTCGGCAATTTGCAGATGCTGAGCCAGGTGGGTTTAATACTCTTCATGTTTGTAATAGGCATGGAGCTTGACCTGAATATAATAAAGCAAAAAGTAAAAACAGCCCTGTTTATCAGCTATGCAAGTATCCTTATCCCGTTTGCATTGGGCGCTTCGCTGGCATTTTTCCTGTACAAAGAATTTGCACCGGTAAATATTCCTTTCTATGCATTCGCATTGTTTATGGGTACAGCCATGAGTATTACCGCCTTCCCTGTACTGGCGCGCATAATTCGCGAACGCAATATTGGCAGCACAAGATTTGGTGTTATATCGATGGCCAGCGCGGCTATAGACGACGTAACAGGATGGTGCCTGCTGGCGCTTGTAGTGGCTATAGTTAACTCGCAAGGTTTAGAAACATCGCTATATACTTTTCTGGAAGCGATAGCCTATGTATGCGTCATGCTATTTGCAATAAGGCCATTGCTGAAAAAGCTATCAAAAAATGCTGCTGAAAGTAAAGTGATACGCCAATCTACAGTTGCTATAATTTTTGTTGTGCTTTTATTAAGTGCTTACTGCTGCGAAGTAATTGGCATACATGCGTTGTTTGGCGCATTTATGGCAGGTGTTATTATGCCACTTGAATGGAACTTCAGGCATATCATCATTAATAAAATAGAAGATGTTTCGGTGGTTTTGTTTTTACCAATCTTTTTTGTGCTCACCGGTTTGCGCACTGAGATTGGCTTGTTGAATACTGTTTCATTGTGGTCTGTGTGCTTGTTGATAATTGCAGTTGCCGTTGCGGGTAAGTTTGGCGGCAGTTCACTTGCCGCGAAATTATCGGGCGAACCGACTTATGAAAGCCTGAGCATTGGTGCCCTGATGAATACGCGCGGGCTGATGGAATTGATCGTACTGAATATTGGCTACGACCTGGGCATACTTACACCACAAATATTTACTATGATGGTGATTATGGCACTATTAACCACACTAATGACCAACCCTATATTGAACCTGCTCAACAGAGTATATAAAAAGTAAGTTCAATACTTACCATTCACCGGGTGCATCATTATTAAGGCGTATGCGTACCAGCCCACCAGGCTTTATACCCAACCTAAGCCCTATAGCAGGCCGGTTCAGGCTGTTCCAGGATTGTACTACATCCAAACGTAAAAAGCGCGCCCATTTATAACCCAGATTATCAACACCTGCAAAAGCTTCTGTATAGTAATTGTTGCTGCCAGCGTAGAAGGTATTGTTACCTAATACAAGATACCATTGTGCCTGGCGTAGTAATGGAATTTTGTTGGTCAGCAACCCTTTCATAGAATACTCTATATGCGCTTCGCCGTATATATTCTCATGATTGCTGTATTGGTAGTATGGCATTAACTGAAAGCTTTGCATATACGGCGCAGCAAGGGTTATCTGGTTATCAGAAAAATGCAGCAGGTCAGGTATGGCCACAGCTTTATCGTTTATAAAGCCACCTACTGAAATGCTATAATCGAGCGCACCGAATATTTTTAGCCTGAGGTTATCGTTGACAGTAAAACGCCACTTATCGAAATCTGTTTTGCTGTTTAAGATATCGGGGATACCTTTTTCATAAGCTAAAGTAAATACAGGCCACCTGCTTTTGTTAGGTTCTTTGTAACCGGGATATTGCGTATAAGTATAACCGGGTTGGTACGACAGAGCGATCTTGGCGATCACCGCATTGTGCGGCGCCCATGCTAAAGTAGCCGGCACATTTGGCGTATTGCTTGTTAGCTTTGATTCTGCATTCTTTGCCCATGAATAGCCTGTAGTATTATCTAAAGGTGTACGTTCCTGGTAATTCAGTTTTATATTCCAGCTAAAGCCATTGCCATGATCTTTTTCAAAGAACAATGCAGCGTCCCAACGTTCATACAACTTCATGTAGTTTTTAGCATACAGCAATGTTGAAATTGTATTGTATAAAGGATACATACTACTAATAGGATTGTATTGAAAAACATACCTGCCACCCTGCACGCCTACCTGCCAAAACTTATCGCGCCAGTTTTTGTTGTCTTTACGATAGCTAATCTTCGCTATCGCATTGAAGCGGTCGTTGCTAAAACCATAACGTGCAGCAGCAACGGTATTGATATGCGTATAGGTGTCCACCTCATGGCTCCAGTACACTTTAGGCGCTACCACCAGTCCTTCAACAGAATTAAAACTCACCAGTGGGTTTACGGGACTTAATATGGCATTTGTACGGATATTATTTTTATATTCTCTGGTGTCCATATTCAAGCCCGATAATAAAAAGCTACCCATAGTAGGCTTATTATATTCCTTACGCATTGAATCGATATACTGCGGATCGGAAAACCTGATACGTAAACTATCCTTTACCACATAGTCGTTTTTCTCATCGGCCTCTAATGGCACAGCCCGGTTAGCACTCCAGTAAGTAGTATCTTTTTTATTAGCGGCAGGGTCGTACTCGCTGATAATTTTTGTTTCAAAAATGCTATCGGGTATCGGCTCGTTTATTTTCTGGTTGTTGTACACCGTCATAAAATAACCGGATACATCGAAGCCTAATACATTTAAAGTTGGGTATAGCAATTGGCTTTTCACTACCCATTCATCTTTCTTTAATGGCAGGTGTACCTGTTCTATTTTAAGCGTATCGAGCGTTTGCAGGTTGGCAGTTTTTGTTGCGGTCAGTTTAAGACTGTGTATCACCCAATCTTCTTCAGCAATATAAATGACACCTGTAAACAAAGGCTCGTACAAGCGTTTTGGTGTTACCTGTATCTTATCAATAGTATACCCATTCTCTTGAAACTCACCGAGGTATTTGTATTTATAGTAGTTAAGCGCATTATCGCTAACAGGTGATATTAAACCACGTGGTGCTGCACCAATGAATGGATTTACATTGTTCTCGTAAAAAGTAACGATTGGCGGCATACGGCTGAGGCCCATTCCTTTAGGGTCGCCACTCTGTTTAACCGAACGTATGACAGTATGCCGCTTATCAGGGGCCTTTGAATAATAGTCGGCTTCCTGTTCACAGAGGTATAAAATACCTTTCCCTGTAGAGTCTAACCCAAATTCACTTTTTACAGTCTCTCCATCTTTTTTCTTCATAACGCCCGCAATAGAGTTAGGCATGATACGGTTACGAAACACCCCTTTCAGGTATATAGAAGTTTGGAACGATTTAATTTGATCGAGGTGAAACCCGCGGCGTTGTATAACCTTACGGATAATGCCATAAGCGGGGTCTTCGGCATTGGCCTTAACCACAACATTTTTCAGCTCCAATGTTTGCTCTTGCAATAAGAAATTATGCGCTACTGCTTCGTTGCCTTTTATTGTTGTACTGAATATCGCTTGCCTGAAGCCCATGAACTGGCAAACCACTTTGTAGGTACCCGGTTGCAAGTTCAACTGATATTCAGCATCAGCATTTGCAGTTGTACCTATTGCAGTACCTTGTATGTATATGGTGGCAAAAGGCAACCCATCCCCTTTCTCGTCCGTCACTTTACCTTTAAGCGTGCCTGCCATAGCCTGCACGCAGCCAACAAAAAAGCATAACAACGCAAAAGCGTAGCATTTTTTCATTGCAGTATGTTTAAGTATTTATCCGGCCTTAAATATATCGGGATAATTGTAAGAAAGTTACAGCTTTTACTAAAAAAGCCCATTGATCTGCGCGTCAATACGTCGCACTACTTCAGCCAGGGCTTCTTCGCTTTCTTCAAAATGAAGTGTATCCACATCTACAACCAGTAAAGGCCCATCGTTGTATTTGTCTATCCACTTGTTGTAAAACTCGTTCAGCCTTTTTAAATAATCGAGCCTGATGTTTTCTTCGTATTCACGGCCACGCTTCTGTATCTGGTCGACCAAGGTAGGTATAGACGCTTTCAGGTAGATGAGCAAATCGGGTGGTTTTACCATTTTCTTCAGCGATTCGAAAAAAGAAGAATAGTTCTCATAATCGCGCTTGGTCATAAGGCCCATATCGTACAGGTTGGGTGCGAAGATGTACGCATCTTCATACACGGTACGGTCCTGTATTACGCTCTCATTGCCATCGCGTATCTCCAGCAAGCTCTTCAGCCTGTTGTTCAGAAAGTATATCTGCAACGGGAAAGACCAGCGGGGCATATCCTCATAAAAATCAACCAGGTATGGGTTATGCTCTACATCTTCAAAATGCGGCTGCCATTTATAGTGCTTCGCCAACATTTGCGTAAGCGTGGTTTTGCCTGCGCCTATGTTACCGGCAATAGCTATATGTTTTGGAGCACGTTTTGATGGCATGAGTAACCCTTAGAGATGTACAAGATAATGATGCGAAGTCTAAAAACCTCGCTATTAGTAATAATTTATTCCTATTAACTTCCTGGCTTCGGCAATTGTTTTCGATGTACTTACACGCGCTTTTTCAGCGCCTTCCTTCAGTATCTTACCAATCTTAGCTTCATCTTTTTGCAGCTCTGCAGCACGTTCTCGTATTGGCCTGATGAAGGTAACCATATCTTCTGCCAGTTGCTTTTTCATATCGCCATAGCGGATAGTGCAGTTATTGTATGCACTACGGAATGTTTCTTCAGTTTCCGGTGTAGATACCAGGTGCATGAGCTGAAAAATATTCTGAATATAGTCGGGCATTTCGCTGTTATGTTCAGTAGGCCCGCTATCAGTTTTCGCTTTCATCACTTTTTTGCGTATCAGGTCATCTTCATCGGCAAGGTATAGTGTTGCATTGCCATGCTCACTTTTGCTCATTTTACCTGTACCATCAAGGCTGGGTACTTTTATCAACGCATCGTTGTAGTTAAAAGCCTGCGGCTCAGGGAACAATTCACCATAGCGGCTGTTGAAGCGATGTGCAAAGTTGCGCGCCATTTCCACATGCTGCTCCTGGTCTTTACCTACCGGCACTTTCACAGCACGGTGTATCAATATATCAGCCGTCATGAGTACAGGATATGTAAGCAAACCGGCATTAACATTCTCGGGCTGCATACGTACTTTGTCTTTGAACGTAGGTACTTTTTCCAGTTCACCTTTATAAGCCAGCATATTCAACATAAGATACAGCTCCGGGATTTCCGGTATATCGCTTTGTGCATATAGTGCTACTTTATCGGGGTCGAGGCCGCTGGCTACGTTTTCAGCCACTACACGGTGTACGTTCGCCTTCAGGTCTTTAGGATCGGGATGCGTAGTAAGGGAATGATAATCGGCTACAAAAAAGTAGCAGTTAAATTCTTCCTGCATACGCACGTAATTGCGCATCGCACCAAAATAGTTGCCCAAATGCAGGTATCCGGTAGAGCGGATACCACTAACTACGATCTCTTTGCTCATAACAGGCGGCAAGATACAAAACGTGGGTGGGCTAATACAATTTTGAATATTGCTATATATTTTTTAGGTTTGTCTAAATTTTATTTTAGATAGAAAATGAGCTGGAAAGCATCGGATAAGTCGTTGAGCGATGTACATGAATCTATCAACCCATCGGACGCAAGAAGTAAACTAAGGAAGATAGCCGCATTTTTCGGGCCGGCATACCTTATAAGTGTAGGCTATATGGACCCCGGTAACTGGGCTACAGACCTTGCCGGTGGCAGCCAGTTTGGCTACAGACTATTATGGGTTTTGCTGATGAGCAACATGATGGCTTTGCTATTACAATCGCTTAGCGCAAGGCTGGGCATTGTGCAAGGCCGCGACCTGGCGCAATGCAACCGCGAAGTATATCCGCGGGGTATGAATTTCATACTATATATACTTGCTGAAATAGCTATTGCTGCCTGCGACCTTGCCGAGGTGCTGGGTATGGCCATAGGCCTGAATCTATTACTGGGCATACCCTTGCTGTGGGGCGTCTCTATCACCTTTCTCGATACTATACTACTACTTTACCTGCAAAGGCTGGGCATGCGCAAAATGGAGGCCTTCATTATAACGCTGGTTGCAATAATTGGCGGATGCTTTTTGCTGGAAATGTTTTTAGCAAAGCCTTCAGGTATAGAAATGGCGAAGGGATTAATACCATCCTTACCTAACAGCACAGCGCTATATATAGCCATTGGTATTATAGGCGCCACAGTGATGCCGCATAATTTATACCTGCACTCGGCATTGGTACAAACACGTAAGATAAACCGCGATGACACCTCTATAAAAAAAGCTATCAAGTTCAATATATGGGATAGCACTATAGCGCTGAATATGGCCTTCTTCGTTAATGCATCGATACTCATACTTGCGGCCTCGGTGTTTTATACATCGGGCAATAACCAGGTAGCATCGTTGGAAGATGCGCATAAATTGCTTGAACCACTATTAGGTAATAAATGGGCATCGCATTTGTTTGCCATAGCACTGATAGCCGCCGGGCAAAGCTCTACAGTAACAGGCACACTGGCCGGGCAAATTGTGATGGAAGGTTATTTACGCCTGCGTATAAACCCATGGATGAGACGGATGATAACACGCCTGCTGGCCATTGTACCGGCTATACTGGTAATATGGCTAATGGGCGAAACAATGGTAGATAGCATGCTTGTATTTAGCCAGGTGCTATTAAGTATGCAACTGGCATTTGCTGTAATACCATTGTTACATTTTGTAAGCGATAAAAAACGAATGGGTAAATTTGCTATTGGCCCGGTTACTAAAATTGCCGGCTGGCTAATAGCAGCAATAATTGTTGTACTAAACCTGAAACTGGTTTATGAAACAGCACAAGACTGGGTAGCGGCCACCGATAATATTGTTTGGCAAGGAATGATATATTTAGGTGAAATTGGCATAGTTGTTTTGCTAATAATAACAATTGTGCACCCGTATATTTTACGAAAACGAGAAGCTGCCAATATTAATGTACACAAAGATGTGGCTATAGATAAACTACATACAATAGTATCAGAACCATTTTCCAGGATCGCTGTTGCGCTTGACTATAGCGATAAGGATACCAAAGCCATACAATACGCTGTACAGCTAGGCAGCTACACAACGCAGTATATATTAATACACATTGTAGAAAGCGCACAGGCACGTATGGTAGAAGAACAGGCGCAAGACTACGAAACGATAAAAGATAAAGAACACCTAAACGAGTACGTTCGTTTCTTAAAGGATAAAGGTTATGATGCGCAAGGTATAATTGGCTTCAACCACCGGTCGAAAGCAATAGCGAGGATCATAAAAGAATATGACTGCGACCTGCTGATTGTAGGTAGCCATGGGCATAAAACAATTGGCGACTGGGTGTTTGGGGAAACCATCAATTCGGTACGGCACCTGGTGAATATACCGGTATTCATAGCGAAATAAAGAAGGCCGCATAAGCGGCCTTCTTTTATTAATATTCTATTGCTATTACAGGAATGAATAACCTACGTGCAATTGTATTGTCCTGTTCTTCCAGGCATCGCCAACACCGGTATTATTCTGATCGGAAAAACCAAGTATATAACGAGCTCCAATATTCAACTTAACAGGCAGATTTATTTGCAGGCCAATAACACCAGAAATGTCGCCTCCTTTAAATAAACCTTTAGCATCCTTAACTAAAGCATCTTTGTCTTGCAGTGAAACTATACCACTATACTGAGGCCCAATTTGTATCCAGGCCATTGAGAACAATTTGTAATTAAATAGTACAGGTATGTTCAGGTAGCTGGCGCGCACATTGAAAGATTTGCCACTATCAGCGGGATTGTTATAATATGAAGATGGCAACGGATTATCGATCTCATATTTTGTTTGGCTAAACAGCGCTTCAGCACTAACGCCTATTTTATTGCGGTGTACGCCTACAAAAATGCCGCCCAATACGCCGCCCTGGTAAGCCTCTTTCCATGTTTTACCATCAAGTTTGGAGAAGTTGGCACCTACTTTTATGCCAAGGTCAACCTTTACAGGCAATACCGATTGCGCAGCACCGGTAACCTGCGCATACATCATAGCAGGTATGCAGAACGATAACAGAGTAAAAAATAATTTTTTCATGCTTTGTTTTTTTAAAAGATGTGGATAATGGTGATCAACAAAAAATATGCCCAAACCTACGCCACTTCTTCTAATACAAGAAATTCTTGTTTCAATGGCTGTATGTTTTCTTTTAGTATATCAAAATATGTAGGTCCATAACGCAAATACCAACTCATAAAGTTTTCTTTACGCTCCTGCAGGCTATCATCGGGGAATATTACCGAACGCAGCCGGGTAATTCTTTGCATATCTATTTGCATTTTTCTTTTTTCGGCACGCAGCATTTTCTTTTCTAAAACTTCTAACTGGTGTTTCATTTTTACCAAAGCGGCCTCGGCTGAACTACGTAGTGTGGTATCGAGCGATACGGCTTTTAACTTCAAAGCCAGCATAGCATTTTCAATCATGGCTGCTTCCTCCCCCGTTTGCCAGTCATCAGAGCTATGTGCAGCAACAAAATTTTTAACCAATATGGGCTCGGGCTTAAAAATGTCCTTAACTGATAGCTGAAGCTTTTCACGCAATTCGTGTTCTCTTTTATTGATCCATAAAACAGATTGGCGAAGCATGACTACGGGGAAAAATACTTTATAATGTTCAAACACCGGCCTTAGCTGCAACCAATAAGCTACTTCGGCACCACCACCTATAAAAGCCACATTAGGCAATATAGTTTCCTGGAACAACCCTCTTAATATCACATTAGGGCTAAAACGTTCAGGATGCATTTTTAATTCATTCAATAATTCAGTTTCACTAAATATTATCTCTGTATTCAACACCTCCCATTTATCACCGTTCTTTTCTATCCGCTCCCTGATGTTATCTTTCAGATAAAACAGGTTAACAGGCCTTGGGTATGCCTGAGATTTATATTGTAGTTCTTCCAGCTTCTCCACTTGCGCAGTTACCAAAGGGTGCGCACAATGATTCAGCAGATCGTCCTTAATTATTGGTAAAATGGCTTTCTTAAATGCTGCTTCATCAGGATTCAACACAACTAAACCATACTTGCCAAACAATTCGTTTACCAAATATTGTGTAGCATCTGCAATATTCTTATGCTTCAGGTATGCTTCTGTAAGCAGTTCTTTTAGTTGTTGCAGATTGGTACCCGGCGGGCCCATTACTTTAAAAAGCTCATCCAGAACTTTCTTCAGGCTTTTAGTATCCATGCGGCCAACAGCGCCGGTTTGTCCATCGGCATCCCAAACAAACTTTTTGCCTTCGTACCGGAACACCCCAAGTTCTTCAAGATCATTATCCTCGCTACCTATATAGTAAACAGGTACAAAGTTCTTATCCGTATGCTTTGTATTCAGCTCCTCAGCAAGCTTGATAGCATGTATTATTTTGTAAATGAAGTATAAGTATCCTGTAAGTAAATTGGGTTGGTGCGCAGTGCAAATGGTGAACGTATTATCGTTAGCCAGCAACTTTATATTGTCATTTACGGCATCGTGGGTGGGTAAGCGGCTATATTGCTCTTGTAGTATGCTTACTAAAGTCTTTCTGTCAACCGGGTATTTACGTCTATCGGCAATGGCTTTTTCTATTCCTGCGGCATCGGGTTTATATGCGTAAAAATCTTTCAGGCGCTGGTCTTGCTTCAGATAGTCGAGAATGAGTGGTGTAAAATAACCGGTATCAATATAAGGCAGGTACGTACAGTCTGTTTGCACTGGCAATTGTTTTTACCAGACGAAGGTAAGGCATCCTTTAGCATTGGCATATTATACAGCAATAACTAAACTTAATAGATAAGTTTTCTGCCCCGCAATAGCAATTGCTGTGTATTTTTACCATTTTACTGCTGTATGCAAACCAATAGTATAAAGAACTGGGCGGAAGACGAGCGGCCGCGTGAAAAAATGTTGATGAAAGGAGCTGCATCGCTTACTGATGCAGAACTTTTAGCTATACTGATATCCAGTGGTACTAAAGAAAAATCGGCGTTAGACCTTGCGCGTGAAATATTGGAACAAGCGCACCAGAACATTCAGCAACTGGGTAGACTAAGCTTGGCTGAACTACAAAAAACAAAAGGCATTGGAGAAGCCAGAGCTATAACAATTGCAGCGGCGTTGGAGCTTGGCAGGCGCAGGCAAATATCGGAGGGGTTGCAACGGCCTACCATTGGTGGCAGTAAAGATGCCGCAGAAATATTTTTGCCGCTATTGCAAGACCTGAACCATGAAGCGTTTTGCGTACTGTACCTGAACCATGCCAATAAAGTATTAAGGCATGAGCTAATAAGCCATGGGGGGATGACAGCTACTATAGCAGACATACGCATTATTTTAAAAAATGCATTGCTACACAACGCCAATAAAATAATAGTGGCCCATAACCACCCGTCGGGGAATATACAGCCAAGCACTGCTGATAAAGACCTGACAAGAAAAATGAAAGAGGCCGGCAGCTGGATGGATATACAACTGCTGGACCATTTAATAATAGCGGGCAATAACTACCTGAGCCTGGCAGATGAAGGCCTTATTTAGTGCCTATTTATTGGTATATTGCGACATCTTTTTCAGTTTTGAATAAGACAAACTTATTATCTATCAAGCAGTTATGCTAAAGATCGGAGTTTTTGGCGCCGGGCACCTGGGCAAAATACATATACAGCAATGGAAGGAAATTCCCGAAGTGCAGATAACAGGGTTTTATGACCCTAATGATGCACATGCTGACACTGTAATACAAACTTATGGTATTCAACGATTTACCGACATTGAAGCGCTTATATTAGCCTCCGATGCATTGGATATTGTATCGACCACGACCACGCACTATAACATAGCAAAGGAATGCCTGAAACATGGTAAACATATTTTTATAGAAAAACCGCTGACGCATACGCTGGAAGAGGCAGCGGAACTGGTAAAACTGGTGAAAGAGGCGAATGTGAAATGCCAGGTAGGCCATGTAGAGCGGTATAACCCAGCTTTTCTGGCTTTATCGAACCAGCCACTGCAGCCTATGTTCATAGAAACACACAGGCTTGCTCAGTTTAACCCCAGGGGTACCGATGTATCGGTAATACTGGACCTGATGATACATGATATTGATATTATCTTACACCTGGTAAAATCGCCCGTGCGGCGTATCTCGGCCAGTGGCGTATCTGTAATAAGCGAAACGGCAGACATTGCGAACGCACGCATTGAATTTGACAACGGCTGTGTAGCCAACTTAACCTCAAGCCGCATATCGCTTAAGAAAATGCGCAAAATGCGCCTGTTTCAACGCGATGCATATATAGGTATCGATTTCCTGGAGAAAAAAACTGAAGTGGTACGCCTGAAAGACGGCGGCGCAACTAAGGGTATGCTTGACTTTCCTTTAGACATGGCCGACGGCAGCCAAAAAACTATATCGATACAAATGCCGGAAATATTGCCTGTTAATGCTATAAGAATGGAGCTAAGCGAGTTCATTAGCTCGATAAAGAACGATACCCCGCCGCAGGTATCAGTATATGATGGCTACCAGGCCATGGACGTTGCGCACCAGATCTTAAAAAAAATGAGTTTGCACAACGAGCTACACAATGTTTAGCATAGTTCTTGCGTTATAACGAAACAACACTCTCTTTATTATTATTGCAATGAAATATTTTTTTTTATTATCAGTTTGTATCCCCGCCTTCTTTTTTGCCGGTTGCAACGTAATAAACCCGGTAGAAGTAACCCCTACTTATGTGTACCTGGACAGTATGAATTTTGAAATAAATGACGCACTGAAAGAAGGAAGCAGCGCATCGCAAAAAATAACCAGTGCCTGGGTTTACCTTGACAATAATATTGTAGGTGTATTTGAGCTGCCTGCAAAAGTACCGCTGATGATGACCAATGCCAGTGGCCAGGTACGTGTTGCACCGGGTGTTACTTATTCAGGGTTAAGCCAACAGTCTTTATATCCTTTTTTCATGGCTGACACATTTACTATTAGCCGTACTGAAGGACAGGTAACACACCCTATTCCAACAGTTTCTTATGCAAGCGATACTAAGTTTCCGTTCAGAGAAGATTTCGAGACCGGTAATACATTCATTAGCCTGACTGATATCGAAACAGACACTACAATAGTACGTACAGACGATAAATCGAAAATATTTGAAGGTGGCGGCTCGGGGTATATATATGTAGATGGCACGCACTCCACCTCTGAAAATGTTTCTACACAAGGCTTTGCAATTGCGCAGGGCAACTCTTTTGTTGAGTTGAATTATAAATGCAACACCTCGTTCCAGATAGGATTACTTACCACTTATTTGGGTAACATAAAATACCAATATGTTGGCGGCGTACTTGCCCGCGAAAACTGGAATAAAATATACATTGACCTTTCTAAGTTCACAGGAACATACCCTTCCTCCAGCTACCGCCTGATAATAAAAACCGGCCTTGATGAAGGACTATCAACCGGGTATGTATTGCTGGATAATATTAAGGTGCTAAGTTTCTAAGTAATAATGATGAGCCTTACCCCTCCCAAAAAAAGGGCTATACGTCAACTGGCTATATTCGATTATATATCGGCAGTAGTAGCATGGATGTCGTTTTGGGCGTACAGGCACCAGTCGCTGGATGGCTCAGGTTTTTTTGAGGCCCTTGGCAACCTGTTGATAAGAGATTATTTTTTAGGCCTTATAGTAATACCCCTTAGCTGGCTTTTTCTTTACCTGCTTTCAGGCACGTATTTCGACCTATACCGTAAATCCCGCCTGCACGAAATAAACAGGACATTAATTTCCTGCATAATGGGCAGTATATGCGTTTCGCTATTTGTATTTGCCAACGATGCAGTAGATTATTCTTACTTCATAAAAATGACGGGGCGCTACCTGTTCATACATACCAGTTTTACATTATTCCTGCGGCTGTTATTGCTGAACAAGGTAAAACGAAACCTGATTGAAGGAAATGTAGGATTTAGCACCCTTATTATTGGCGGCAACCAGAAAGCCATAAATATTTACAAGCAGGTAATAGAGAGCCCGAAAGTATTGGGCAATATTTTTAAAGGATTTATATACTCGAACCAGGAAGCCAGCAATGGCATGAGTAAATACCTGCCGCAATTGGGCCACCTCTCGCAGTTGGAAGATATTATTGACGAGCATGGAATTGAAGAAGTCATAGTAGCTGTTGACTCATCGGAGCACCATTTGCTGGAAAATATATTAACACGTTTAAGCTACCGCCCGGTGGTAATAAAAGTGTTGCCTGATATGTACGATATCATAGCAGGATCGGTAAAGACAAGTAATGTGTATGATGCTGTGCTGATACATATACACCCTGAGCTGATGCCCGATTGGCAACGTGTATGTAAACGCACACTGGATATTATTATATCCTTGCTTGCGCTCATTATCCTCTCACCGCTATACATCTTTACAGCCATTAAGGTCAAGCTTTCTTCGCACGGCCCAATAATCTATAAGCAAAAACGCATAGGGCTGCACGGCAAAACATTTTATATCTACAAATTCCGTTCGATGTTTGTAGACGCAGAAGAAGCCGGGCCGGCCTTATCGAGCAAATTAGACCCACGCATAACTAAGTGGGGACGTGTGATGCGTAAATGGCGTATTGACGAATTACCTCAATTTATCAACATTATAAAAGGCGATATGTCGCTGGTGGGGCCAAGACCGGAAAGGCAGCATTTTATTGATATAATCAGCGATACGCACCCGCATTATAAATATCTGCACAAAGTAAAACCGGGGCTTACATCGTGGGGGATGGTACAATATGGCTATGCGGAAAACGTAAGCGAAATGCTGGAGCGTATGAAGTATGATCTTTTGTATATTGAAAACTGCTCACTGGCGCTAGACCTGAAGATAATGCTATATACCATGATGGTATTATTCCAGGGCCGAGGGAAATAACAAGCCATTATTTACATCCATATATTCCATTGCTTCTCCCAGGATAAAAAAACTACCTGTTATCAGCAGTGCATCATCTGTAGTAAGGTTTTGTTTTGCTGCTTGTACGGCATCGGCAACACTATTGTAAACATTTCCCTCAAGCCCTAAGTCCTTACCTATTGATCTAAGGTCGTTAGCAGGTAAAGCCCTTGGTATATTTGCCGCACAGAAATAATAAGTACTGTCAGTCGGGAATAGCTTTAGCACACCGGCCACATCTTTATCCTTCACAAAACCCACAACAATATGCTTGGTTTTTGCCTGTACTAAAGACCATTGCTGCATTACCTCTTTTATACCTGCCTCATTGTGTGCCACATCGCCAATTATCAAAGGTTTTTGTTGCATTACCTCCCACCTTCCTTTAAGACCAGTTAATCTTTTTACTTTTGAAAGTGCGGTAAAAGCAGTAGCTAATGGTATATTAAAACCACTGTTCGTATTCAGAATATCAATTGCAGCTAATGCAGTTTTTATATTATGATATTGGTAGTCACCGGTAAGGTCGCAGTTAAGGTCATGCATTTCACGTTTAGCGCGGTGAACCGCCTTATACCGCTGTAGCGATACATCTTTACCTACCTTAACCAAATCCCACAAGGCATCGGCATAAAACACAGTACTTTGTTTGTGTAAAGCATTCTCAAAAAATACACCTTCTATTTCAGGTTGTTGCTGGCCTATCACAACAGGAACACAGTGTTTTATTATCCCCGCTTTTTCTGTTGCTATCGCCTCCAATGTATTCCCCAGCAGATCAACATGATCATAGCTTATATTTGTTATTATAGAAAGAAGAGGGGTAATAATATTTGTACTGTCTAACCTGCCACCCAAGCCTGTTTCAATAACCGCAATATCTACCTCTTCCTCCGCAAATGCTGTAAAAGCCATGGCAACGGTTATCTCAAAAAAAGAAGGCTGGATACGTTCGATAGATACCTTATTCTTCTCAACAAAATCAACTACCCAATTTCTGGAAACAGGTCGGCCGTTTATTCTTATCCTTTCCCTGAAATCGACCAGGTGAGGCGAAGTATAGAGCCCCACTTTATAGCCTGCCTGCTGTAAAATTGCAGCAAGCATGTGGCTGGTGCTGCCTTTACCATTGGTACCTGCTATATGTATGCTTTTAAATTTCTCCTGGGGGTCACCCAGCGCAGTACATAACGCTATAGTATTGGTAAGATCTTTTTTTATAGCTGCAGCCCCTTGCCTGGAGAACATAGGCAATTGCTCGTATAAATAATCAATAGTCTGTTGGTAAGAGTCGTGGATGTCCATGGAATGGATCAGGAGCGTGTTTTGAAGACAAAGGTAATATTCCCGAATTGTTCTTGCGGAGCATCGTCACTTTTATTGAATTTGATCTTATCAACCTTACGAAGTGCAATACCTCTCAATTCGCCATTGCTAGCCGAAATAATTTGCTTGTTGACAATACTACCTGATTTATTAACCGTAACCCGGACAACTACTCTTCCCCGCTCTTTGAAGTCTGCATCGGGCGGAGGAAAGGCTACTATGGAGCGACCGCTCAATGTATGGCTGATGCCGCCATTACCATTGCCCGGTGAGCCTGAATAATTAGGTGCTCCGGGTGTGCCACCTGGCACGCCTCTATCACCATTGCCTGTAGTATTGCCTTCGCTGGTGCCGGGTGCGTTCTGTGTTGCACTATTGCCACCGCGACCGTTACCACCTGCATATACATATCTTGCCCTTTGGGGGGTACTTGTATTAGCATTGGCAGTATTTTGCTGTGTAGCAGTGTTTCTATTATGTGTTTCCGTACGTTCGGTATTACGGCCACGGCTGGTATTCATTTCTTTTACAGAAGGGGCGTCCTCCCTATTCGATCTCAGCATTTCGGCAGCATCGTTTCTTTGCGCTGCAGCATTTCTGCCAGCTGACGCAGACCTTACAGGTGCAGGGTCTTCAGCAACCATTGGTTGGTCGGTTCCGCTACCATTTTCATCTGTTCCCAGGTTTACTTCCATACCCATTTCCTGTACGGGTACTTCAGTTACAGGACTGGAATAACTAACGAACAAAAACAACAGGAATAAGAGTATGTGCACCCCTATCGTCCACGACAGGGCTTTAATTCTTATCGGCTGCTCTGTATATAGTTTTGCTATATCCATTTGCAATAAAAATAAGGAAACAAATGTAACAATAGCGTTAATGTGCGAAATCGGTATCGTAATTCTTCATACGCTCGGCAGGTGGGTTAAAGTAGCCGAACTTAAGATTTGGAAACTCCTCACGCAATAATTCCATCATTTGCTTGATACCAATGCATTCACCCGTATCAGTAACGCCTAGTTTACCCAAGTACCAATCAGGATCGATATTGAAGTTTCGCCATTGTATCATGCTAAGATCAGTGTACTTAATAAGTTCACGCAATGCCTCATATTCAGCCACGCTATCCGTCATACCCGGGAATACAAAATAGTTGATAGAAGCCCAGCCACCATGCTGGCGTGCTATACGCAGACTCTCTACAATATCCTGAAACTTATAGTTATTGGGCAGATAATACTTAGTATAGATTTCAGGGCGAACCGAATTTAAACTAACACGTATACTATCAAGCCCTGCCTGCATTAATTTTTCTACCGCATCGGGCTTGCTGCCATTTGTATTGATATTGATACTGCCCCTTTGAGTATGTTTCCTGATCTCTATTATCGATTCTTTGATCGTCTCCCACATTAGCAATGGCTCACCTTCACAGCCCTGCCCAAAACTTACTATTGGGTAGGGAGCAGTTTCAAGGTGTGGAACCGTATATTCTACTATTTCCTGTGCAGTTGGCTTAAACGTAAGCCTGTCTTGCGAAGAAGTTATTATTTCATCTAACGGCTGAAAAGATATGCAACCTATACAGTTAGCATTACATGCCGGTGATGATGGTATGGGGCACTCCCAACGGCCCATAAAATAGTTGCGTGCTGCCGGGCAATGATAGGTTAATGCACAATTGTTAGCTATATGGTTTACCAGCCTGTTGTGCGGG
This sequence comes from uncultured Sphingobacteriales bacterium, assembly GCA_946479435.1. The sequence goes on from CAMLFX010000026.1 coordinate 29,636, forward strand.
TAGGCTTCCAGCATTTGCACAACACCTTCCTTTACTTTATTATCGTCATATCCACTGCATTCCTGCCTTATATCCTGTTCAATACGTACAGCAGGAACATAAAATTTACTATCGAGCCAGCCTACCGCAGTATAACAAAACAATGGTAGCGTTTGCGCATCGGGTATCGCTTCGAAAGCAGCTAAATAAAACCCTGTGTGTGCAGGTGGTATAAATGCCGCCACAGCCCATCCTTTTTCGCACAAGCGCATTTCGCCCGTCTTTACATCTATGCCTATACCTCTTCTGTCAGGTAATTCGTATAGTGAACCACCGTCCGGCAGTTCTATCCAATCTTCATCGGGTATGGGCATTGCATCCCAACCGGAACGCCCGACTACGTACAGCGATGTATCCTCAAAAATGTTTCCCTTCCCGTCAGAGTACAGTAAATACGGCGTATCCATACTATATCAAAAAAATTAAAAATACTACCAATCGTTTTTATCGCGTTTCAAACGCCCGGCTTCTATCTGTGCAATACAGAAGTTTTCAAACTGTTCTTTATCAAAATTTGTGCTGCCTATTACCCATTGAAAAAGCCTGTTATCTGCACAATTAATGGTAAGCGTACCAAACTTCAGCAAAAGCTGGTCTATATCCTGCCATGCTACAAATCTTTTACGCGAAGTGATGGGTAGTTTAACTCCATATTCATCTATCAGTATCTTTAGACTACCATCACCCTGGTTCTCCCAAACAATAGCAAATAATATAGCGGCACTTAGTACCCCGAACATGATTGCCGGAGGTGTCCATTCCTGTATAGCTGCAAAGCTGGCCAGGCAAAGCATAGCCATTAACTCAAATACCCTCACCACCCTATTAATATTCTTACGCAGCAGCCACTTATTGCGAAACATAGACACCAGTAACAATATTACACCGACTACAACAAGTCCAATACTCCATGAGGCTGCGGGTTCGTAATAACGAAAAAGCACCGCACCAGCGCCAATTGATGCCAATGCAACCAAAAGATGCAATGCTGTGACCTGGTGTGCTTTAACCTTTTGTTCTGTAATTGGTAACTCGAAAACCATACGGGGTGCAAAGGTACATTAAATATGGCTTTTAGCTGAATATCAAGACTTGGGCTCGGTTGGTTCGCTTTCAGTGCCACCGGGCAACTTTACCTCGAAATCCCTGAGGGTTTTACTAACATCCCCTTGCAGCAACAATTGGCCATTGTTTGCCATACTTCTTAAACGCCAGCCTAAATACAAGTCGCCGGTAGGTATGCCGTATTTATTTATAGCCTGGTTAACAATTTTATGCGCTTTTTGAAACTGTTGGGAGCAAAAGCTAAGTAATTGGCTATCGTAATAATCTTCGCTTTGAGAAGAGAGTTTTTTTCCACCGCCATGTGTACGGATGCCAGCATTATCCTCTACCAGTTTGCGCCATTCTTCACCATCCACTTCTACCTCTGCAGGCGTAACCACACGGGCAAGTTTCCTTGCTTTCACTAATTCCTTAGGTAATATTTCACTGATATTTTTAGGGTAGAAGACCTTACCATTTTCATCCAAAAACGGCAGATTGGCAATATTTGCCAGGTAAAATCTACCTATATGTTTTGACAGATAGGGCAACATCCAATGATAAGCAGTAACGTCTGCGGGTGCGGGCGCCATCCAGAACCAGGCTTGTACACCCTCATCTTTGTACATCGCGTTCGATATTTCCAGCAAACGCTCCATATCCTCCACCTCTACCGGATTTTTCTCATTGATGACTACTTGCTGCCAGAAACCGCTACGCAAAGCACTGAAGCTACTACCTTCTTCTTTCTGAAGCGGGCCGACATGCAATATATCTTTCAATACAACTACCTCACCCTGCATAGATGGTTCAGACATTACGGCTTCCTGAAGCGGTGTCGCAGCCATATCTCCAACAACTATATGATAGATCATGAGGGCAAAAATAATGGGATGAGGTTAAAAATCCAGTATGCGTTTAACCACAATATGTGGATATAGTAACACAACTACAAATACAGGGTTATTTCAATAGATTACTATAACACCTTATTAATAGTAAAAATTATAAATTTGTGCCTTGCAAAAAACGATATAATGGCTGTAACACAATTAAAGAACTACGCTGAAGGTAAGTGGGTGACTGCAAAACAGGAAGGAGATGTACTATATAATGCTATAACAGGCGATTCGATATATACAGCCAGCAGCGAGGGATTGGATTTTGGTGCAATGATGGATTATGCACGCAAAGTGGGTGGACCCGCTTTGCGCAAACTAACTTTCCACCAAAGAGGGCGCATGCTAAAAGCTTTGGCTATGCACCTGATGGAGAAAAAAGAATATTTCTACAAGATAAGTTCATATACAGGTGCTACACGTGTTGACTCGTGGGTAGATATAGAAGGTGGTATTGGTAATTTATTTGCCAATGCAAGTTTGCGTCGCCAGTTTCCTGACGAACGTTTTTATGTAGATGGCGAAGCGGCAAAACTTTCGAAGAATGGCACATTCATTGGCCACCACATTATGGTGCCGCGCGAAGGTGTTGCCATACATATCAATGCATTCAACTTTCCTGTATGGGGTATGCTGGAAAAAATAGCTGTGAATTTAATGGCGGGTGTACCTGCAATAGTAAAACCGGCTACGCTTACTTCTTACCTTACAGAAGCAGTATTTGAAGAGATCATCAAATCGAACATATTACCTGAAGGCTCACTGCAATTGATTTGTGGCTCTGCAAGGGGCATACTGGATACTGTTGAAACACAGGACGTGGTTACATTCACGGGTTCTGCAGAAACAGGCCGTAAATTAAAATCGCATCCACGCATATTATCGGAAGCTGTTCCTTTCAACCTGGAAGCTGATTCTTTGAACTGTTGTGTGTTAGGGCCAGATGTTCAACCGGGCTCAGCAGAGTTTGATATTTTCATAAAAGAAGTAACACGCGAGATAACTACTAAAGCAGGACAAAAATGTACGGCTATCCGCCGTATAATGGTACCTTCTGATAGAGTTGAAGATGTGCAGATAGCATTGGGCAAACGCCTGAAAAGCACAACTCTTGGCGACCCGAGCGTAGAAGGTGTGCGCATGGGGCCTTTAGCAGGTATTGCACAGCGCGATGAAGTACGTGAACGAGTACAGCAACTTGCTAAAAGCCAACAAATAATAATAGGAGATCTTGAGAACTTTGAAGTTGTAGGAGGTAATAAAGAAAAGGGCGCCTTTTTCTCACCCTTGGTATTTCTGAATAACGATCCATTTAAAAATACCGACTGCCACAACATAGAAGCGTTTGGCCCGGTATCTACGCTAATGCCCTATAATACACTTGATGAAGCTATTGAACTGGCACGAATGGGTAAAGGTTCGTTGGTATGTTCTGTAGTAACTGCCGATGATGAAGTAGCTAAAGAATTTGTATTAGGCACTGCAACCATGCACGGACGTATACTGGTGCTAAACAGTGATTGCGCTAAAGAAAGTACAGGTCATGGTTCGCCAATGCCATTACTGGTACACGGCGGCCCCGGTCGCGCAGGTGGGGGTGAGGAGATGGGTGGTAAGCGCGGTATATTGCACTACTTGCAACGGACTGCCATACAAGGTTCACCTACAACGATCACGCGCATCACCAATGTTTATCAACAAGGCGCCAAACAAAACGAAACAGAAGTTCACCCATTCCGTAAATACTTTGAAGACCTGAAAATAAGTGACACAGTTATTACACATAAGCATACTGTAACTGAAGCAGACATCACTAACTTCGCTAATGTGAGTGGCGATAACTTCTATGCGCACATGGATGCTACTTCTTTAGAAGGCACCATATTCGAAGGAAGAGTTGCTCACGGTTATTTCGTTCTTGCAAAAGCGGCAGGTTTGTTTGTTGACCCGAAGAAAGGCCCTGTGTTATTGAACTACGGTATTGATGAAGCCAGGTTCACAAAGCCTGTATATCCCGGTATGACGATAGGCGTAAAGCTTACCGTAAAAGAGAAGACAGACCAGGAAAAGCGCAGCGAAGACGATGTAGCGAAGGGCATAGTTAAGTGGTTAGTAGATGTGTATGATGAAACAGGAGAAACCGTTGCGATAGCTACTATCCTCACTATGGTAAAAAAGAGGAACCAGGACTAAAATACTTT
>CAMLFX010000027.1 GCA_946479435.1 uncultured Sphingobacteriales bacterium
ACCCGTGTAAGTAACTGAAGGTATTTATCTAAGGCTGCTTTTTCCTGGGGAAAGTATTGTAGTAGTTGCTCCTTAAAATTCTCTTTGCCTATGGCTTGCGGGTAAAGCTGCTCTTCATTACCAAAGGCTATTTTATCGAAAGCATTGTTATCGTAGGCCTTCAGTTGCAGCTTATCCATAATGCCTGCATAGCTGAATATCTTATTCAGCGTATGACCATCGCCCAAGCCTCCGATATAGTGTACACAACTATCGAAGACCTTCTTTTGCAGGCTAAAGGTTTGCAGGCAGCCGCCTATTTGCTTGTCTTTCTCCAATACACAAACCTTCATGCCTTCTTTTGCAAGAAGCACAGCACTCAAAAGGCCACCTAAACCACCGCCTACAATTACAACATCGTACGTATTATTTGCAGGCGGTAGCAAGTTGGTTATGATAAATTTTAATGAACGTTTTCCAGCATCATCTCTTTAATATCGGCCATTATACGTTTGGCTATATTGTTAGAGGTAGTTTCGGTACCGCTTTCGGCATAAATGCGGATGATAGGCTCTGTGTTAGAGGTACGCAGGTGTACCCAGTCGCTATCGAAATCTATACGCAAACCATCTTCGGTATTAATAGGTTGCTTTTTATATTTATCTTTTATCTGTGCGAAGATGTTCTTAACGTTCACATTTTCGTTCAACTCTATCTTATTCTTCGATATGAAGTAGTTAGGGTAAGTGCCACGCAAAGCTTTGATGCTTTTGCCAAACTTAGCCAGGTGGGTAAGGAACAATGCAATGCCTATCAAAGCATCGCGGCCATAATGCAGTTCAGGTACAATCACACCACCATTGCCTTCGCCGCCAATTACAGCATTTACCTCTTTCATTTTCTTTACCACATTCACTTCGCCCACAGCACTTGGAAAATATTCGCCACCATGTTTTTCGGTGACATCGCGCAGCGCACGCGTAGAAGAGAGATTGGAAACTGTATTGCCTTTTTTGTGCGATAAGATATAGTCGGCAATAGCTACCAATGTATATTCTTCGCCAAACAAGCTGCCATCTTCGCATACAAAGCAAAGGCGGTCAACATCAGGATCAACAGCTATACCCAAATGTGCATTTTGTTTTTCAACAGCACTGCAAAGTTCGCGTAGGTTTTCAGGAAGTGGCTCCGGGTTGTGTGCAAAGCGTCCGGTAACTTCTTCATTTATCACAGTAACTTCTTCAACACCCAGGGCTTTCAATAGCTGTGGTACTGAAAGTGAACCTGTTGAGTTGACAGGATCGACAATTATTTTGAAGTTCTTCTCTGCAATAGCTTTTACATCAACCAAAGGGTGAGCTAATATCTCATCGATATGTTTTTGAATATACGCATCATTGTATGTAAGGGTGCCCACTTTATTGATGTCGGCAAATTCGTGTTCGTTCTTATCAGCATAGTCCAGTATCCACTGGCCGGCATCAGCGCTTAAGAATTCACCATCTGCATTCAGCAGTTTCAATGCATTCCATTCTTTAGGGTTATGGCTGGCAGTTAGTATGATGCCACCACCAGCTTTTTCCATTTTTACCGCCATCTCTACGGTTGGGGTAGTGCTTAAGCCAAGATCAATAACATCGAAGCCAGAACTTTGCAACGTAGCAGCTACCAGGTTGCGTACCATTTCGCCCGATATACGGCCATCGCGGCCAATAATTATTTTGTTATTGCTGCCTTGTGCAGCTATCCACGCACCATAAGCTGTGGTGAATTTTACTACGTCAATAGGGGTGAGTCCTGAACCAGGTTTGCCACCAATGGTGCCCCTGATGCCGGAAATAGATTTGATAAGTGCCATGCTAAAATAAAACTATAAGAGGTATAAATGAGTATGCGAAGATAAGCCTTTACAAGTCATTTTTCTTTTGTGACTAATGGATTTTAACCGGCATATAATGTGCCAAAAGCTGTGGTTTGAAGTATTAAGCAGGGATTATAATTGTAAATACAGAGCCCTTACCAGGATCGCTATCGGCGTAAATGGTGCCGCCATGATTTTCTGTTATTTTTTTGCATATTGCCAGTCCTATACCCGTACCCTCGTAATCGCTTTTGCTATGCAAACGCTGGAAGATAGTGAATATTTTATGCTCGAATTGTTTATCGAAACCAATACCATTATCTGCCACCTGGATTTGTAAATATTTTTTTGAAGGATTAATGCCATCAATATTTACCTCAGAAGCCTTTAAATACTTATAGGTAATAAATATTTCGGGCGCCTGGTTTTGTTTTGAAAATTTTAATGAATTACTGATAAGGTTTTGCAATAACTGGCCAAATTGAAGACGTACTATTTTGGCCGTAGGCAGGGCATCAGTTTTTATAATTGCCTTTTTTTGCTCAATCCTGTATTCGAGTGTTTGCAAAACATCATTCAGTACTTCGTTCAAATCAGTTTGTTCGAATGCTTTATTGCCGGATATTGTAGATATGGTAAGTAAATCGTTGATCATATCTTGCATCCTGATGGCAGAATGTACTATTTTATCCAGATACATTTTACCACTATCGGTAAGCAATTGCTTTTGCGTAGTTTGTAGCAGATCGCCGAAAGTTGCAATTTTTCTAAGTGGTTCTTTCAAGTCGTGGCTTGCTACGTAAGCATATTCGCCCAGGCTGGCATTCGATTGCTGCAGTTCCAGATTTTTATAATTCAATGCTTCTTCTGCCTCCATTTGTTCCGTAACATCTACCGAAACATTTAAAATGTGTTCTATTTTACCTTCTTCATTTCTATCGAAAATAATACCGTACGTGTTGAACCATTTATAGGTGCCATTGGCATGCAGTATGCGGTATTTAAACTCTACTACTCTTTCATTATCATATTCTGCCGATGACATATTTGCTTCCGCTACAGCATTATTATGTTTATCCAGCACGGCAGTTACATCATCGGGGTGTACAAGGCTTACTAAATATTGAAAACCTTGCTGCATAATAAAATCAACATTGTAGCCTAATAAACTTTCTATTGCACTGTTTATATATGTGAAGGCACCTGTATTGGCGTTGAATGTAGTGATAAGAGATGGGGTAGTGTTTGCTATTTTTTGTATGAATTCGCGGTTGTCGCGCAGGGTATTTTCAATAAGTTGCTGTTTAGTTACATCTTGTGCAGTGCCAAACATTTTTACGGCTATACCATTTTCATCAGTTTTCACTTCGCCTTTGCTTAGTATATACTTAATAGTGCCGTTTTTCATTACTAATCTATGATGCACTTCGTACGGAGTATGATTGGTAAAACATTCCTGTATAACGGTGCTTACACGTGCAACATCATCCGGGTGAAGTAATGACATATATTCCTCGAAGGTTACTGCGCCATACGACGGCTCAAGGCCAAATATCCTGTATAATTCATCCGTCCATTCTATTTTATTGTTCGGTATATCCCATGTCCAGTTGCCTATTTTTCCAAGCTCCTGCGCCTGTTTGTATAATGCCTCACTACGCTGTAACTGTAACAATAACTGGTGCCTGTTTGTAACATCCATTACCGTTCCTGTCATTATCTTACGGCCATTTTTTATGGTTACTGTGCCGCGCGACCAGATAACTTTTTCGTCTCCATTAACATTGTACCTGTATTCGGTGTCATAATCGCCTGTTTCCTCTATTGCCTTATTTCTTACAGCAGCTATTCTTTCTGCATCTTCGGGGTGTAAATGCTTCTGCATATCCTTGGGCATTGCGCCTTCAGCAATATTGAGCAAGCGCCTGTAGTTTGGTGAAGGGATGAATATGTTATTATCTATATCCCACTCAAAGCTGCCCATGCCCGCCTGTATTTGTGCTGTATTGAGTTGCGCCTCACTCTTTTTCAATTCTTCATCTCTGCGCTTTTGTTCATCTATATCCAGCGTGATGCCTATTATTTGGGTAGGTAAACCACTGCTATTTCTTTTAAATACAGACCGATAGCTTCTTGACCATTTATAGCTGCCATCTTTTTGCTTTACCCGATATTCTATTTTTCTTATTTCGCCATCATCAGCATTTTTAAAAGCTTCCTGGTCGGCTTTTATAAGTACTGCATCTTCCGGGTGTAGCTCATCGCCATCTTTACCTAAGGCATCGTTGCTATATATGATTTTTTCGTGCTGCAGATCGTACACATATATATTACCCGGTGTTGTATTGGCAATACTTTCAATAAAATATGCGTGCTGGTTGGTGCGCTGCCTGAATATATTGATGTATGTATTGGTTGATGCCGTGCTTGATTCAGCTTCATACTCCTCGATCTCTTTTATGATATCGAGCATTAGCATAGCATCTGAAGTGTACAATGGCAAAAATTTGAACTGGGCCATTTTGCGGATGTAGCTGCCCAGTGTAATATCTTCGGCAGAAAGGTCGTCGCGGCTCATTACACCTATCTCATCATTCTCCCAAACCTTTAACGCCTTCTCCAGGCGTTCTTTCAAACTATTATTTTCAACTGCCAGCAAAAACTCTTCGTGTGAAACTTTTCCTATCTCCAGCATCTGTTCTTTGGAAAGATGTTGCAAATAGGCTAGTATAGGCAGGTTGAGCTTGAATGATAGATCTATTTGCTCAGTTATGTATTCAACAAGGTGATTTTCGCGTATATATTTTGCGAAGGCAGGGTAAAATTTAAAGGTGAAATCTTTCCCCTCAACTACATTATTGTTCTGAAATGGTGTAGCTGTTGTTGACAAGTTGTATAAGTTTTAAGCAATGAGGTTACCTGTTATCATTGAAATTACGAAAGACTACCTAATGCTAAACATAAAACTCATACCACAAATAATATTGCTGATATAAAAAAAGCGCCATGCAATTGCATGGCGCCCTAATGGACTTACTAACCCATTAATTAGCTTGCGGGTTGCAGCGCTACACGTATCCTGCCTTCTATTTCATCCATCACTTCAGGATTATCGTGCAGGAAGTTTTTAACGGCATCGCGCCCCTGGCCTATCTTATTATCGTTATAGCTGAACCACGAGCCACTTTTGCCAAGTATGCCCAGTTCTACACCCATATCTATTACTTCGCCTATTTTGCTGATACCTTCACCAAAGATTATATCGAACTCAACCTGGCGGAATGGGGGAGCTACTTTGTTTTTTACCACCTTAACGCGGGTGCGGTTACCGCTGGCCACATCTCCATCTTTTATCTGGCTGATGCGGCGTATATCCAAACGAACTGACGCATAGAATTTCAATGCATTACCACCGGTAGTAGTTTCAGGGTTACCGAACATCACACCGATCTTTTCGCGCAGCTGATTGATAAATATACAGCAGCAACCTGTACGACTGATAGTAGCAGTAAGCTTACGCAGCGCCTGGCTCATAAGGCGTGCCTGCAGCCCCATTTTACTATCACCCATTTCACCTTCCAGTTCGCCCTTGGGTACCAGTGCTGCTACCGAGTCGATAACAACTACATCTACCGCGCCTGAAGAAATAAGGCGATCGGCAATTTCCAAGGCTTGCTCGCCATAGTCGGGTTGCGAAATAATAAGGTTATCTACATCTACACCCAGTTTCCTGGCATACGATGCATCGAAGGCGTGTTCCGCATCTATTATTGCGCAGATACCGCCTTTCTTTTGTGCTTCAGCTATGGTATGTATTGCTATTGTTGTTTTACCTGAAGATTCAGGACCGTATATTTCAATAACACGACCGCGGGGGAAACCACCTACGCCAAGTGCTACATCAAGCCCTAAAGAACCTGTGCTTATGACTTCCATATCACCTTGCTGCTTATCTCCCAACATCATAATAGATCCCTTGCCATAGTCCTTCTCAATTTTATCAAAAGCGAGTTTCAGGACCTTTAATTTTTCATCTACAGTTGCCATAACCTTTATATTAAATAGTAATTTTTACAAAAATAAACAAAAATTCAATATTGTTACACAATTGTACAAATATTTATCCACAATTGTAGTTTTTATTTTATTGTTGCTTTAGTTTGCTGTTTCGACTCAAATGTATAGAAATTAGCTAAAGGCAACCTATTATGGCAATAGCAAGTTGTCAACATAAGGTGTAAATCTTATAGGGGTAAAAATGAAAATGCCACCCGGAAGGATGGCATTTCTATATATCGTATAGATAAATAATTAGATCTTGAAGTGCGAGAACGCTTTATTGGCATCAGCCATACGGTGTGTATCTTCTTTCTTTTTGAAAGCACCACCTTCACCTTTAGCTGCTGCAACTATTTCGTTGGCAAGCTTATCGGCTATGGTTTTACCATTACGTTCCCGGCTGAAGCGGATCAACCATTTCATGCTTAAAGATATTTTACGGTCGGGGCGTACTTCTGTAGGTATTTGGAAGGTAGCACCACCAATACGGCGGCTACGTACCTCAACAGCAGGAGTAACGTTTACCAAAGCACGTTTCCATACTTCGTAACCATCTTCGCCAGCCATTTTAGTCACTTTATCAAGCGCATCGTAAAAAGCACTTAAAACTATTGTTTTGTTGCCGCCCCACATAAGGCAGTTAACGAAACGTGTAACTTGTTTATCGTTAAATTTTGGATCTGGTGCTAAAGGAAGTTTTTTAGCTTGTGCCTTTCTCATCTAATGAATTGGCTTTAATTACTTTATTAAAAATTATTTTTTAGCTTTTTCGCGTTTCGTACCGTATTTAGAGCGGCTTTGTTTGCGGTCTTTAACACCTGCAGTATCCAAAGCACCACGCACGATATGGTAACGTACACCCGGAAGATCTTTTACACGACCACCACGTATCAATACGATAGAGTGTTCTTGCAGGTTGTGGCCTTCACCAGGAATATATGCGATAACCTCAATTTTGTTGGTAAGGCGCACTTTGGCAACTTTACGCAAAGCTGAGTTTGGTTTTTTAGGAGTGGTAGTGTACACACGGGTACATACGCCGCGGCGTTGCGGGCAAGCATCCAAAGCACGAGACTTTGATTTTGCGCGAATTTGCTGACGACCTTTACGAACTAATTGTTGTATTGTAGGCATTTGCTATACCGTTAGTAAAAAATTAATGGAGTGCAAAGGTAACTGTTTTTATATAACCAACAAAATTAACAACAAAAAAATATTAGCTTTTTACACTTATTCTGCTAAGATTATTGTTTCATGTCGGGCATAAAAGCACATGTTCCCCTGCGGGATGCAAATTTATGGTATTTCAGCATGCAATAGCATATAAAATAAACGCACCACATAATGTGGTGCGCAAATCTGTTATGTATAAGTCAGGAATGGCATCCTGAATAGGGAAAAAGGCGGATTGGGGTTGTCGGTTATGACTGTAAGGGCACAATAGAGGGTTTAAGGGGGCTGGTCGTTTACGCGTAAAATTTGATAGGCTAAATAAGCTTGTTGTCAGGGTAAGAGTGTAAATAGGTGGTTAGTGCCTATGCACAAGAAGACCAACACCGGCATAAAACGGTTGGGAATAATCAAATATATTTATTTGATTTATATTTTTATGGATAAATATTAGTTAATAGCAATTACTTTATTTGACGACGATATAGATAAATAGCAACGCCACCAAATATAAAATTGGGTATCCAGACGGCAATAAAGGGATTAAGGCCCGCTTTAGTAGAGAATGTAGTGGACAATTGCAGTGCCATGATATACATAGCGCTTATAACAATACCTAATGCCAGGTGAAGGCCGCTACCACCACGTATTTTGCGGCTGGCTATACACACCCCAATAATTGTTAGAATAAAACCCGCAAAAGGCTGTGCTGTACGCCGGTGTTTTTCTACATAAAAAAAGTTAAGGGTTTCGCGGCCACGTAGTTTTTCGCGGGCTATATATCTGTCAAGTTCCGGAGTAGTGAGTGCCTCTTTTATGGCATCGTCTTCTTCAAGGTCTTTTGGTGTAAATGAAGTGTATTGCCGTGTTAATTCGGGGAAAGTAGTGAGCGATTCCTTTAGGCCATCGTTTGTGCGTATCAGCACGTTATATAGTTTCCATTGTTTTTTTACGCTATCGTAGCTGGCGCGGTCGGCAAACAGCTTTTCTTTTAGCAGCGTACCATCCATTTTTTCGGCGGTGAACCGGTAGCCGACATTATTGCGATAGTCGTAGCTCTGCATATACACATATAAGCCTTTGGCTAATTGCAAGTGTACATTCCTGTCGGATGAGGTGATAGCATTATGTATATATTTATCTTCAAATGCAAGCCGTTGTTTATTGGCTAATGGTACTATCCAATGGTTAAAAACAAGAGAAAGCATGCAAAGAAAGCCCCCCCCAATGAGGTACGGCCTCATAAAACGCTGAAACGAAGTACCTGAAGCCAATATGGCTATGATCTCGGATTTATAAGCCAGCTTGGAGGTGAAAAATATAGTAGCAATAAACAGAAACAGGGGAAACAGCAGCGCTGTAATATGCGGAACAAAATTTTTGAAATAGTTGAGAATGGCCAAAGCAGGTGCTTTCTTCTCAACAAAATCTTCCACCTTCTCGGTGTAATCGATAACGCAGGCTATAACAGCCAGTATTATGATGGCGAAGAAGAAAGTGCCTACAAACTTTTTAACTATGTACCAGTCTAACTTTTTCAACACTTAGAGCCTTTGTTTTAAAACAGCTATTTGTTCAGCCTTCCACTGTGCGAAATCGCCCTGCAAAATATGGGTACGCGCTTGCTTTACCAAATGCAGGTAAAATGCCAGGTTGTGCACACTGGCTATTTGCATACCTAGTATCTCGTTGGCTACAAACAAGTGGCGTACATAAGCCTTACTGTAAAAATTGCTGGTATGGCAATCGATGCCTTCATCGATTGGTGAGAAATCTGTTGCCCATTTCTTGTTTTTTATATTTACTACACCTTGCGATGTGAACAGCATACCATTGCGGCCATTGCGGGTAGGCATCACACAATCGAACATATCAATGCCTAGTGAAATATTTTCTAATATATTCCATGGAGTACCAACACCCATCAGGTAGCGGGGTTTATCGGCAGGCAGATATTCACAACAATGCGCAGCCATTTCGTACATCATTTCCTCTGGCTCACCTACTGACAGTCCGCCTATTGCGTTACCCTCACATTCCATACCGGCAACAAACTCAGCTGACTGCTGGCGCAGGTCTTTAAACGTGCTGCCTTGTACAATCGGGAAAAGGGATTGATTGTGGGCGTATTTAGGTTCTGTTTCACCCATGCGTTGTACACAACGCGTTAACCAGCGGTGGGTTAACTCCATGGATGTTTTTGCATAAGCATAGTCCGACGGATAGGGTGGGCATTCATCAAAAGCCATGATGATATCGGCGCCAATACTGCGTTGAATATCTATTACTTTTTCCGGCGAGAACATGTGTTTTGAGCCATCGATATGCGATTGGAACATGGCACCCTCTTCATTCAGCTTACGGTTGTTAGATAATGAGAAGACTTGGTAACCACCGCTATCAGTTAGTATGGGCCTGTCCCAACCATTGAATTTGTGCAAACCGCCTGCCTGTTCCAGTACATCGGTACCGGGGCGCAGGTATAGGTGGTAAGTATTACCCAGTATTATTTCGGCCTTTATTTCTTCCTTTAATTGCAGCTGGGTAACGGCTTTTACGCTACCAACCGTACCTACAGGCATGAAGATGGGTGTTTCTATCTGCCCATGATCGGTAGTTATGATACCTGCTCTTGCCTGCGACCGGCTATCCTTCGATAAAAGTTCAAATTCCACTTATTGGTTTGTTTATGTTTCTTTGCCCCGTGTTAACAGAGGCACTATTCATCATATTCTTACTGGCAGTGACCATACAAATGGCCTTTGCCCTTTATTTTTTTGCAAGAATATTTCAATTGCCTTCCCAACAGTCTATTTCTGTCAATCAATTACCCATCTCTGTTATTATTTGTGCTAAAAACGAAGCGGATAACCTTAAAAACAACCTGCCGGTAATTTTGGCGCAAAGATACATGAACGCCGCTGGTAAACCTATGTTTGAGGTTGTGGTGGTGGATGATGTATCGGGAGATTGTACTGCGCAAGTATTATTGGAATTAGCAAATGCCTATCCAAATATTAAAATAGTTACTATAAGACCTGAAGAAGAACGCAGTCTGCCCGGTAAGAAATTTGCCTTAGGTAAAGGTGTGGCAGCAGCTAGTTACCCTTATTTATTAATGACGGATGCCGATTGTATGCCTGCAAGCGAACTGTGGCTGGTTAAGATGGCTTCCGGGTTTAAAGATGGGAAAGAGATAGTATTGGGTGTAGGTAAATATGAGTATCAACCCGGCTGGCTGAATGCATTTATACGCTGGGAAACGCTGCATACTTTTCTGCAATACAGCACATACACATTGGCAGGCAGGCCATATATGGCTGTAGGTAGAAACCTGGCTTGTAGCAAAGCTGCTTTTATAAAAGCACAACAAGGTGAAGTATGGTCGCAATTGCCATCTGGGGATGATGACCTGCTGATAAGGAATGTAGCAACTAAGAATAACGTAGCTATTGTTTGCGATGTGGAGGCTTTCACGATCTCGCCAGCTAAAGACAATGTGCGCGACTGGTTTTTGCAGAAGCAAAGGCATATGTCGACAGGGAAATATTATAAGCCATTTGTGAAACTGGCTTTAGGTAAATATGCATTGAGCCATGCTTTAATGTGGCTGAGTTTTATTGTATTATTATTTACACCTATGTGGCAAGAAGCTTTAGGTGCTATGCTGTGCAGGTGTATCGTATATTATTTGTTTTGGTGGGAGACAGCGAATAAGATGCAAGAGAAGAAACTGATACGTTGGTTCTTGATGGCCGATATTGGCTGGATGGTTTATAACTTTGTTTTGTCGCCGTATATAATCTGGAAAAATAAAAAGCAGTGGAAGTAATACTTAAATACTTTGATGACTTTACAAACGAGCAAAAAAAGCAACTGGAGCAGTTGGAAGGTTTGTATAATGAATGGAATGAGAAGATAAATGTGATATCGCGTAAAGATATTGATACACTGTATGAGCGCCATGTGCTGCATTCGCTGGCTATCGCAGCGTTGTGCCATTTCGATGATGGAGCGCAAGTAGTAGATATAGGTACAGGAGGAGGTTTCCCGGGTATACCATTGGCTATATTCTTTCCTAATGTGGAGTTTCTGTTATCTGATAGTATTGGTAAGAAAATAAAAGTGGTGCAGGAAGTAGCTGATGCTATTGGGTTGAAAAATGTAACGGCTGTACATAGCCGGGTAGAAGATATAAAAGGCAGGAAGTTCGACTATGCGGTATCGCGCGCTGTGGCACCACTTGGCGATCTTTGGCGATGGGTGGAGCCTGCATTGAGGATAGGCCAGAAAAGTGATGACTTGCCAAACGGTCTTATCTGCCTGAAAGGTGGCGACCTGAAAGAAGAGATAAAATCATCGGGTGTGGGTAATAAAGCGCAGGCCTGGAGCGTACATGATATTTTCCAGGAGCCGATGTTTGAAGATAAGTATGCGGTATATGTACCGAAATAATAAAATTTGTAAATAAACCCTATGAGATTTTTATCATTAATGCTTGTTTTGTTGCCTGTAATTTTATCGGCACAAGAGAAAAATGCACAATCTATTAAACACCCAGATAAGCGCCCAACTTTATATTTTGAAGTAGGAGCAGGCACAGGCAATTTTAATACGCTTAAGTTCGGGCTAAATACCATCATTAAGGAAAAACATTCAGTTTCGTTATTGGCTTATGTGCATTGGAAAGTGGTCGATAACTATCCTGCTGATTTTACACCTGGTTGGGGTGCAGGAATAGAACCGGGAAAAGGTTATCCGATTAATTCGGTTATATACGGTGCTGCGACGTATGGTAGAATTATAAAAGTGGATGAAATGGTTAGGTTCAATTTGAAAGGTGGTGTAGCAGCCGGGGCATATTCAGAACCCGTGAATTTTAGGCGGATAGGTTTTCAGTTATTTGATTTCGACGATCGTAATTATTCATATGATCGTCAAAGTCAGTTTTTACTAGGTATTCTGCTCAACCCAACTATGGAATTTACATTTACACGAGGATGGGGACTAAATGTTGGTATATCGTCGTGTTTGAACAACAGTAAATCTACCATAGGTATTGAAGTCGGTACTATATTTGGTAAACTAGGCAGGCGATAGTCTTGCACTCTGAAAACAATTCTTATTTTTGCGCGCACAATACTTAATATAAAAAATATACAATATAAATGGGCCGGATATTTGAAGTAAGGAAATCAAAGATGTTTGCGCGGTACGATCGCATGGCAAAACAATTTACCCGTGTAGGTAAAGAGATAGCAATAGCAGTAAAAAAAGCTGGTCCTGATCCGGATACCAACCCGATGCTGCGCCGTATCATGCAGAATGCGAAAGGCCTTAATATGCCGAAGGAACGCATTGAAGGCGCGATTAAAAATGCATTAGGTAAAGATACCAGTAGTTATGACGAGGTTTTGTACGAAGGCTATGCGCCACATGGCATAGCTATTTTGGTTGAAACTGCGACCGATAACACTACACGTACGGTAGCTAACGTACGCATGCACTTCAATAAAGGCGGTGGTACACTGGGTAATAGTGGTTCGGTTGGTTTTATGTTCAAGCACCTGGGTATTTTTAAACTGGAACCCACAGGTTTGAGTATGGAAGACCTGGAACTGGAATTGATAGATTTTGGACTGGAAGAACTGGGTGAAGACAGCGAAGGCAAACTGATCATACGTTGTGAATTCACTGAATTTGGTAACATGCAAAAAGCGCTGGAAGAAAAAGGTATTACGCCAATATCAGCCGAGCTGGAATGGATACCACTAAATACCGTTGAACTAACAGAAGAACAAGCTGATGATGTGTTCAAAATGATAGAAAGGGTAGAGCAGGACGATGATGTTCAGCGCGTGTTCCACAATATGGCCTAATAAATTCTTATATAATTTTACAGCGGTGGGTTCGTAGCCTGCCGCTTTTTAGTTTATGGCAGTAAAGCAATGCGTGAAATGTGGTAAAGAGTTTGCATGCACCATGGAAACAGGGCATTGCTGGTGCTTTGCTTATAAACTGGATGAAGCGGCGCTAAACCAGCTAAAAAAACAGTATGCAGACTGCTTGTGCCCAGATTGTTTAAAACAATATGAAAGCCTTCCCGAGAACAAAACGAACAAAGAATAAAGCTATTTTGTAGGTTTGCCGCATGAAGCCTGTTCGTTCCCTGCCGTTACTTATTGGTCGTAAGCCTATTCTGGAAGCTCTGGAACAGGGCACTACTATTGAAAAAATATTCCTGTTGCGCACGGCAACGGGTCCCGAAGTGATCACTATTAAACAACTGGCACGCGAACGCAATATCCCCATAAGCCAGGTACCCGTTGAAAAACTGAATAACATGACCAAGGCGCAACACCAGGGTGTTGTAGCATGGACAAGCCTTTTACAATATATAGAACTGCAGGATGGTATATCGCATGTGGTAGACCAGGGTATCACGCCTTTATTTGTAATGCTGGATGGGGTGACCGATGTGCGTAATGTAGGTGCCATAGCACGCAGTGCCTTATGCTGTGGTGCCCAGGGTTTGATATTACCTACTTCATCATCGGCATCGCTTACAGAAGAGGCAATTAAAACATCGGCAGGTGCATTGAATAAGATATTGTTGTGCCGGATACCATCAGTACAACAAGCGGTTGATGTATTGCGATTGAATGGTATACAAGTATTAGGCACACAAATGAAGGGTAGTATACCCGTTCACGAAGCTAACCTTACCGGGCCTACCTGTATAGTGATGGGCGCTGAGGATACAGGTATTAGTAAAGATGTGATACGCCGCGCCGATACCCTGATACGTATCCCCATGGCTACTGCATTCGATTCGCTGAATGTATCTGTAGCTACGGGTATGATACTATACGAAGCTATGCGCCAGCGTATTACTTCGTAATTCACAGCGTGTTCATAAAATAGTTTTTTATTTTCTTCTGCTGTTCTCTACATTTGCACCACGAAGGTTTCCATGTTGTGGTTATATCATAACAGGAATGAAAAGGGAACCGGGTGTAAATCCCGGACATTACCCGATGCTGTAAGCTTCAATAACAGCTTTTGTACCCGCTGCCACTGTTTGAAAAATAACGGGAAGGCCACAAAAGTGAAGTAAGTCAGAAGACCTGCCTTTGTAAATATACTTATCGTTGCTTTCGGGATAAAAGCACAGATGGGACAAAGGCGCCACCTAACAGTTCAGGCTTTTATCTTTTCTGCAATTTTCCGTAGCTGCGTTTGACACAGTTTTTAAACTATCAAACTATATGCGCAGACTTACACTTTTGTTCTTAGCCGTTTTAGGCTTCACTGCTACTAAAGCACAAACAGTAGCTATTTTCGATACGCTGACCCTGCCGGGTGCAGATACGTTTTACGTAAATATGAATAACTCCGGTACAGATGTAGGTTTTGACGATGGCCTGGCACATTTTGAGTGCTATTACCAAAGCAGCCAGTTTGGCACCTATTGGGATCATGGTTTCTCTTATTCCAATGTTGTTGATTCCCTGACGGGTGACTATACTAACGACCATGCTACCATTGCAGGTTATGGTTATAACAATTCACCACAGTACGTTGTTGCATGGGGGCCTTCAAGCAAAGTGTTCCTAAAAGGTAAGGCACAAGGCCAACCCGTAAATGGTTTTTACATATCTAATGCTACTTACCCATATTTCATAATGAAAGATGGTGATCCATTTGGCTTTGCTAAAAAAATGGGTGGCCCAAGTGGTAACGATTCTGACTGGTATAGCGTAATAGTAAAAGGCTATCATAATGGCCAACTGACTACAGATAGCGTAGAAACTTTTCTGGCGGATTTCCGTGACCCAAGCAATGTCACAGATACGCTTTACCGTGGCTGGAGATGGGTAAACCTTTTGCCACTTGGTGAAGTAGATAGTCTGGTATTTACCATTAGCTCATCAGATGTTGGTCAATTTGGTATGAACACCCCGGCTTATTTCTGTATTGACAACTTTGGCACCTATGAAACAAGTTCCGTAAAATCGGTTAAAGAAAATATAGCTAAAGTTTATCCTAACCCTGCTACTGATAAATTGTACGTTGAAATGCAGAACAATAACGCAACTGAATTGTATGTATACGATATGAGTGGTAAAATAGTAATGAGCACGAAGACAAACGATAAAGTAACTTTGCTTTCTACTAACGCATTGACACCGGGCAACTATATGCTGCAAATTGTGAATGGCAATAGCAGGGCTGCGGTACGTTTTGTAAAACAATAATTGATGCGAAAAATTTTATTAATAATATGCTTTGTCCTGGTGCAATTGGGGGTACAAGCCCAATTTGCACCACAGGCAGGGGTAAGTGGCACAACAGCCATTGGTAAAACCAGTGGTTTGTTCACCGGTTGGGCTACAGGTTGTAGTATAAATCGCGGGTATATAGATATTGCAGATCCCGCACAAGGCAATGTATCGCTAGGTACTGATGCTGATGCAGTAGGTATGGCTGATAATATGATCGTTAGCCTGGGAGATAGTGGTATTGCTACGCTTACATTCAGCCACCCGATATATAATGGCCCCGGTGCCGACTTTGCGGTATTTGAAAATGGTTTCTCTAATCCTGCAAATGCAGAAGAAGCATTTTTAGAACTGGCTTTTGTTGAAGTAAGTTCTGATGGCATCAACTTCCATCGCTTTGCACCATCATCGCTTTCATCTGAAACTGTGCAGGTACCTGCTGCGGGTGTGTACATGACTGCACGGCTTATCAATAACCTTGCAGGTAAGTATGTTGGCGGTTATGGTACTCCTTTCGATCTGCAGGAACTGGAAAGCATATCAGGGCTTGACATAAATAATATAACACATGTGCGTATTGTGGATGTTATAGGTTCATTGACCGGACATGAAACATACGATAAAGACGGCCATAAAATAAATGACCCATACCCAACTGCATTTGCAGGTGGCGGGTTCGATCTGGACGGGGTGGGTGCCTTTTATCAGCATGGTTTATTTCCTGTATCTGTAAATAGCTTAGCTACAAGTCCGGTAAAGGTTTACCCTAACCCGACTACGGATAGAGTATTTATACAAACCGAAAATGAAGGTAATTATACATTAGTACTTACCGATGTAACAGGTAAAATTTTACAACAGATCAATTCAGCGAAAAATAATAATATAGACATGTCTGCTTATAAAACAGGTATATATGCGTTGATAATTGAGGATGCAACCGGTAAACGATGGGTAGAAAGAATAATCAAACTATAAGTAAGCTATTATTAGCTTGCATTGTGTTTTTTACGGCCTGTGTAAAAGACAAGCCAGATCCGTATGTACCACCTGTAGCCGTTGATAGCACTAATAATGTATATATAGTTTGTGAAGGAAGCCTCGGTAATGGCAATTCATCTCTTGGCCTTTACCAGACAGAAGACGGACAAACTTTTGAAGATGTTTACAAATCGGCAAATAACCATGACCTTGGTGACGTATTGCAAAGCATCACACCAATTGGTGACCGCTTTTTTCTGTGTGTAAATAATTCTGATAAAATTGTGATCATTAATAAAGATGATCACAAGCAAGTTGGCTCTATCAGCATTCCTAAGCCAAGGTATATATTACCTATAAATCCTAATAAGGCTTATGTTTCCACACTATTCAGCAAAAAACTGTATGTGATAGATCCTCAGGCTATGTCGGTAACAAAGATCATCGACCTGCCTTATGAAAATGCAGAAGGTATGTTGCTGAGAGATGGTATAGCTTATGTTTGCCCCTGGGATACTGCTACGGATAAAGTGTTGCTTATGGATACACAGACTGATGAAATAAGGCAAACTGTTGCAGTTGCGGGAAGAGCACCACAAGATATACTAACAGATAAGAATGGTAAGTTGTGGATATTATCCGGTAATGTGTATAAAAATAAAGATGCAGCATTAACCTGTATCGACCCTAATAGTAATCAGGTTGTAACGTCTTACCTGTTCCAACATAAAGTTGATCCTATAAGATTAGTGACAAACAACGCGAAAGACCAGTTATATTTTATTGAAGTAGACTATAACGCAGGGATTGAAAACAACGGTATCTATCGTATGAATATTAATGATGCTTCACTACCCACACAGGCATTGATACCGGCAGCAAAGTTTCAGTACTTTTGGGCACTGGGTATAGAGCCTGGTACAGGCAAAATATATGTTGGTGATCCCAAAGGGTTTATTCAGAAAGGATCGGTCGGTATTTATAATACCGATGGTGTAAAAGAAAAAGAGTTCAGTACAGGCATAGGTCCAGGTCATTTTTATTTTCAGTAAATGCATTTAAAGAATTCAATAAAGAGAAAACAGGTAGCATTGCTTTTAGTAATGCTATTTTCTTTTTGCGAGGTAAAGGCGCAGATAATAAAAGATACACTTACGGAAGTAAAGGTAAAGACACACAGAAAAATAAGAATATCGAACGACGAACGTATCAATACCTATTCACCTGGGCAGAAGGTACAGACAATAGATAGTATTACACTGCAACAATACCAGTTTCAAAGCATGGCAAATTTGCTGTCGCAGCAAGTGCCGGTATTTGTAAAGTCTTATGGTTTCAATTCTTTAGCGACGCTCAATTTTCGCGGAGCGTCGGCGGCACAGTCGCAGGTATATTGGAATGGTATACCTATCCAGAATGCAGCTTCCGGCGTGGCTGACGTTTCATTGCTGCCTGTATCATTACTTAGTAAAGTGAATGTAGTTTATGGCAGTTCATCGGCATTATGGGGTAGTGGCAATGTGGGCGGTGCATTATTGGTTGAAACTGAACATCCGGATTTCGATTCCGTGGGAGGTTTTGAACATGCTGTTTCTGCAGTTGTCGGTAGTTACAATCAATACCAATTAGGTATCAAATCAGGACTGAAGACAAAACGTTTTGCATTAGGCATTACAGCCTTTGGGCAGACTGCTGAAAATGATTTTAAGTATTACGATGGTAAAGCCGATCAACATACCAATAATTCTAAACTGCAAAGTGGAGTGGTAATGCTGAATAGCGGTTATAAGCTGAACAACAAAAATGAATTGTCGGTAACAGGTTGGTATCAACAATATTATAGAGAAATACCTAAAGCATTATTCGAAGATGTATCAGTAAAAAACCAGCGCGATGAGTCGTTGCGTTTATTGGCTGAATGGAAACGAACAGGTAACAAAACAAATACCTATAGCAAAGTGGCGTACCTGCGCAATAATATGTTGTATAGTGATGATACGATTAAGTTAAGGTCGCAGTACAGCACAAATCAACTATTTGGTGAGGTGGGAGTCAATCATCGTTTTAATAGTCATCACCAGTTGCTGGCTTTTATACCAGTGCAAGCGTCGTGGATACGCAGGGAGCTAATGAATGATGTGAAAACGCAAAACAAGGCTGCGATTGCATTGGCTTATGCAGTTAATTATTTCCAGGAGAAGTTGAATATGTCTGTAACAGCACGTGGAGAGGTTGTGAATGGCTGGAGCGCATTTCTGCCGGGCATCAATGCTTCGTACCAATTAACTGATTGGCTGAAGATCAGGGCCAATGTGCAAAAAAGCTTCAGGGCACCTACGCTTAATGAACTGTATTATGTACCGGGCGGTAATGAATTGTTGAAACCCGAAGAAGGTTGGAATGAAGATGCAGGTTACGTAATAAGGGTTGGTGCCAACAGAAGATTGACCCTAACACATGACTTTGCAGTATTCAATCGTGTAATAGATAATTGGATCGTTTGGTTTGGCGGTGCTATCTGGACTCCTCACAACATTGCCTCAGTACACAGCCGTGGTATAGAAACGCAAAATAAACTGAACTATAAGATCAATAAAAGTTGGTCTGCTTATATAGGTGCCAATACTTCTTATGTGCTGGCTACTACTTTAGAAAGCTATTTACCAGGCGATGGAAGTATTGGTAAACAAATACCATATACACCTCGCTATAACTACCAGGGTAATATCGGTTTCTCATACAAAACCCTATTTGTTAACTATAACCATACTTATACCAGCTATCGTTTTGTTACTATCGATGAATCGCAATACTTGTTGCCGTATAATACAGGTAATATTCAGGTGCTGTATAGTTTAGCTAATAGCAGGTTGCCATTGCAGTTTACAGCCCAATGCAACAATGTATGGAATTCGAAATATGCTGTAGTGAATGCACGCCCAATGCCGGGTGTCAACTGGTTGGTAGGTATAAAAGCAAGCATTAACTAAACATTTAACTTGTATTTGATATTTCGTAAATTGTAGCATAACTTCCTGATATGCGTGCCTTCCTTATACTTTTTATAGTTCTAACTACCACACTTACACAGGCAAAAGACCGGCATTATGTGTTTTATTTACATGGCGCAATAGTAGAGGGCACAACTGAAGACCCATCGAGTCCTACCTATGGCGTTTACGAATACAGCAACATTGTCAAATCGCTGAAAGACAAAGATTACGTAGTGTATTCAGAAGTAAGGCCAACAGGCACAGATGTGAAAGCGTATGCTGAGAAAATAAAGCTACAGATAGATAGTTTAAAGAATACAGGTGTGGCCAGCACCAATATATGTGTTATTGGTGCGTCGAAAGGCGCATTAATAACCATGCTGGTTTCTGGTTTGGTAAAAGATAAGAGTGTGAAGTACGTAATAATGGCTGCATGCAATGAAAGCAATAAAAGCGCATATAACCCTGATCTTTATGGGCAAATATTATCGATATACGAAAAGAGTGATGGAATAGGTAAAAGCTGCGAAGCAATAAAACTTGATTCAAAAGGTATTAGCCGGTATAAAGAGATACAGTTAAACACTGGACTGGGACATGGTTTTTTATATAAGCCTTTAATGGTTTGGATGAAGCCGGTAGAAGAATGGATAGTGCGCTAAACTCTGGCACAAACAAGATATAATGAGTATTATTGCAAGCAAATAATGCAATACATGAGGTTGAGAATGTTGCTGTTGCCTGTTTTGTTTTGCGCCTGTATTTACAATGCGTCAGCGCAAAATGAAGAGCCGATAGGTATATATACAGAAAATGGTTTTACCCGTTACGTATCGGTAGGGGCAGGTGCTGTATATCAATCATTCAGAGATGAGGCGATTTCTAAAAGTATATATGAAGGCTTGAGCGCCAGCCCGGTTTTGAAATTGGTGAAAACACGTGAAAACACTTTATCTGAAATTGCTTTACAAGCCTCAAGGATGAGTTTTAAACGTGATAGCGACCCGTTGCTGGAACAAAAAGTAAAAACCTGGAGGGCTGTTGCTGATTATCGATATATGCAAACACTGCCATTGTTTGTAGAGGAAGAAAAGAATAAACTATTTATTGGGGGGCAACTATCAGGTATGTTTTGCTATAAAAATGCCCCAAAGCTTGCGGGCTCTTCATCGGTATATGAATATGCTATTACATTAGGCCCCAGTGCTAGATTTACCAAGAAATTCGAAATGAAAGATAAGTACCACGGCTTATCTATCGACATATCGGTACCGGTACTTAACTATACTGCAAGACCATCCTATTTAAACCGTACCAGTTCGCTGGAAGATGATAATGTAAGTGCCCGTGATGTTTTCTCTAAGGCAAAACTGAGTTCTTTCGGTGGCATGTTTCGCTTAAATACAGGTATATCATACATGTATATGCTAGATAATGGCAATGCAGTAAATATTGCCTACAACTGGGATTATTATCATATCAATAATAACACTGAAGTTTACTTTGCCAGTCATACCCTTTCACTTTTATTTATGTTCAACTACTAGCAGATGAGGACTTATATTCTATTGCTTACTTCTGTATTGATTATTCTCTTTTCTTCCTGCGAAAAAATTTTAATGCCCAAGGAAAATAAAGATCTGGATCCTGTTGAAGTATTTGATGAATTGTGGAAGGCTGTTGATAGAGGTTATGGCAATTTCGATTTCAAGAAAGTGAATTGGGATTCAGTGTATCGTGTTTATAAGCCTATGGTAAGTCCTGCGCTTACTGAAGAACAGTTGTATGATGTTTGTGCCTCGATGCTGCAAGTATTTAGAGACCATGAAATAAATCTGGACGCAGGTTTTGCCCAGGCTTCTTATGTTGATACAGGTAGTTATCCCGCAAATTTTAGCGAGCTTTTGCTGAAACAACATTATTGGAAAGACTATGGTGAAACAGGTCCGCTTTTATATAGTGTAATTGATTCGATGGCTTATTTCTATTATCGCGATTTCGATAATGGTGTGACCGAAGAACAAATGAATGCAGCCATAAAACGTGTGAAAAGTATGGGTGGCGTGCATGGTACTATCATAGATATTCGTAACAATAGCGGTGGCATAGCTAAAAATACATGGGAAGTTTTGCGCCATGTAGATATCCCAGACTCGCTGAATAATATCACATCATTCTTATATCAATCGCAATATAAGAATGGCCCCAAACACGGGGATTATAGCGAATATGAAGATGCTTATATAGATGAAAGTGGTGGGGAGAAGTACCCCGGTAGGGTAATGATACTTACCAACAGAGGGTGTACAGGTGCATCAAATTTACTAGCAGCAGGTTGCAGCTCATTTGCCAAAGTTGTAGTAATTGGAGATACTACTGGTGGTGGCGGTGGTTTTATTAGTGCTAATGAGTTGCCTAACGGCTGGCGTATTTACTATCCATCATCGCGTACGTTATCCTCTTCCGGAGATAATATTGCTAATGGTTTGGCCCCGGATATTGTTATATATATGCAGCCTGCAGACGAGGCTGCAGGTAAAGATTCCATTATTGAAGCAGCTATTACAGAGCTAAAAAAAGATTTATAGTGTTATTTAACTCTCGCCAGGCACCAATTATCAAATGCCTGGTTGCATTCTATTTGCTCGCTTACGTTATTATCGATCCTAGTTTTTTCTATTAATAATACCTGGCCTTTGTGCTGAGCAAGTTCTTTTGTTACATCAACACGATTGAAGCCTAAGCCCATCCATGTCATTTTCAATAAAATATTTTGTGGTGTTGCAGATACAACAACGTAGTTGGTATTAGCAAGCATCTTATTGTTTTTATTTAAGACACTGGTCATTTCTTTAGGCAAAGATTGGAGATATGCAATATGTCTTACAAAGAGAAATGTAAATAACAAGCCATACACAGCATAAGATACTTTCCATTTGTTACCGAGATACACAATACATTTTGCAATGAGAAAAGCGATAAATCCCCAAGTGGGTGCTAAATACCAGTCGTGCTTATTTGTTGCAAAACTCAACACTAGCACTAATGGGGCAATAGTGCATAGTGAAAAAAGCATAGGCTTGTTACTTTTTATATAACCACGCAAATTCTTTCGACTTTTGTAAAGCAGGGCAACACCTATCAATAACGACAAATAGAAAAGATAGTTCCAAACATTCATCCGGACATCCAGCGAGTTGAAGAAAAAAGCATGATCCTTTTTATAAGTCGCTGATTCGAATGCAGGGTCAGTCAACCTTCTGAATGTATCATGCACCAACATTGTTTCTAGGTTGTTTTTGCTGCCATAAAATGAATGTCCTGTTGTTTTGCCATATATAGATAGCAGTATAGGCCATGATGCTACAATTGCTACTAACAGAAGGATAGAGATGTAAGCCTATCTGCTTTTAATTGTGTTTTTGAGATTACCACTTATAAGCAGGTATAAAAGAAAACCCGGCAAGAAAATAAATGCTGCAGAACCTTTGGTGTAAAATGCCAGGCCGGTATATAGTGCAGTTAATAGTATTTGATTTTTATCTCCATTTTCAGCATATCTGTAGAAACTGTATGCAGAAAGGGTTAGGAATAATACTAATGTTGCATCAAAATCGCCATTTAGCCCTACGTGCCAACCAATAATAGCCTTGCACGATAATAAGATGAGGCAAGTGATAAATGCTGTTAAAGCTGTATCAAATAATTCCACCAGTCTGAAGAGTACATAAAAGAATAGCATGGTAGCAAGTGTAGAAACAAGCCTGAGAGCAAACTCATTGAAACCGAATATTTTGTAGCTGGCAACTATTAACCAAATGACTAGTGGTGGTTTTGCGTTCCAGGTATCCAATTCACCGGCATAATATGAATTTACATAGTCGCCATTATGGTACATTTCAAAGGCATTCATCCCATTTCTAGATTCATCCCATTCACTTAAGCTAACAGTACCTATTGTTGTAAATAATAGAGAAGCTGCAAAGACTAGTATTATTAATAAATATGTATTTTTCCGTGTATGTTTCATGATAGGGTATGTATCAGATAGGGTTCTTATCTATATAGTAGTATAGCGGAACAAGTATATGTCTATTAAAGGTTTTTCGCAAATCATTGATTTTCAATACGAATTTTCTCTAATATTTTTTTAATTTTTCCAATATATCCATATCTTTGCACTCCCAAAATTCTACTTAAAAGGAGGAACTTACATTTGGAAGAAAATCAAATTATTAACCAAAATCAAAGCGCCCACGACGATTTCGACTGGAGCGTAGACAAACGCAACGTTGCATCTTATTCAAAAGAAAAGCGTGAGCAACTGGAAGGTGTTTATGACAACACTTTCAAAACCATTGAAGAATCTGAACTTTTGCAAGGTACTATCGTAGGCCTTACTAAGACAGATGCTATCATCAACATCGGTTTCAAATCTGATGGTTTGGTGTCACTCAACGAGTTCCGCGATATGCCCGAAGTAAAAATCGGCGAAGATATCGAGGTAATGGTAGTTGAAAAAGAAGACCGCAACGGTCACCTGCACCTGAGCCGCAAACTTGCGCGCGCAGCACGTGCTTGGCAAAAAATCGTTGACTTCTACAAAACCGGCGAAGTTGTTACGGGTACTATTACCTCTAAAACTAAAGGTGGTCTTATCGTAGATGTTTACGGTCTGGAAACCTTCCTGCCGGGTTCGCAAATTGATGTGAAACCTGTAACTGATTACGATCAGTATGTAGGAAAAACTATGGATTTCAAGGTAGTTAAGATCAACGAAGCTATCCGCAATGCCGTAGTATCTCACAAAGCGCTTATCGAAAGCGATATCGAACAACAACGTAGTGTTATCATCTCTCAGCTTGAGAAAGGACAAGTACTGGAAGGTACTGTTAAGAATGTTACCGACTTTGGTGCGTTCATCGATCTTGGCGGCGTAGATGGTTTACTGTATATCACTGATATCAGCTGGGGCCGCGTAACGCATCCTAGCGAAGTATTGGAAAATGGCCAAAAACTGAATGTGGTTGTTCTTGACTTTGATGACGAGAAAAAACGTATCAGCCTTGGCTTGAAACAACTGACTGCCCATCCTTGGGATAGCCTTCCTGCTGAAATAGTAGAAGGTGCTAAAGTGAAAGGTAAAGTTGTGAACATTGAAGATTACGGTGCATTCCTTGAAATTCTGCCTGGTGTAGAAGGCCTGGTGCACGTATCTGAAATCACATGGTCTTCTCAGCCTATCAACGCGAAAGAATTCTTTAAAATGGGCGACGAATACGAAGCAGTAGTTGTTACCCTTGATAAAGATGAGCGCAAGATGAGCCTTTCTATCAAGCAATTGACAGAAGATCCTTGGGAAACTATCGAAAACAAATTCCCTATCGACAGCCGTCATAAAGGTGTTGTGAAAAACATCACTCCTTATGGTGTGTTCGTTGAACTGGAAACTGGTATCGGTGGTATGATCCACATCAGCGACCTTAGCTGGATCAAACGCTACAATCACCCAAGTGAGTTCACTAAAGTAGGTGATGAAATAGATGTTGTTATCCTGAGCATCGATAAAGAAAACCGCAAACTGGCTCTTGGTCACAAGCAAATAGAAGAAGATCCTTGGAACACTTTCGAAACTGTATTCCCAATAGGTTCGGTACACGAAGGTAATGTTACCAAGAAAGATGATAAAGGTGCTACTGTACAATTGCAATATGGCCTGGAAGCATACGCCCCCGCACGCCACTTGCGCAAAGAAGACGGTAGCAATGTAGAGGTTGAAGAAGTTCTTCCTTTCCAGATCATCGAATTCGATCGTAACGACAAACGCATCATGGTATCTCACTCAAGAATTTGGGAACAAACCAAAAACGATGAGAAAGAAGCAGTGAAAAAAGAAGCAGCTTCTGAAAACGAGAAAACCAAGAAAGCGGTTAAGAATATCCAGACTAAAGTTGAAAAACCAACTTTGGGCGACCTGGGCGCACTGGCTGCTCTGAAAGACAAAATGAAGAAAGCTGAAGAAGGCGATAACAAGTAATTGCCACGAAGCTTTTTGAAATAACGAAGAAGCCATCTCATAACGAGATGGCTTCTTTATTTAATAAATGACTTATTGCCAGTCGGCATGAAGCCTCAATACTTTTTCTATTACATCGCGAACACAGCCATTGCCTCCGTTTTTAGGCGAAATGTATTTGGCTATGGCTCTTACCTCATTAACGGCATCATTAGGGCAGCAGGGTAGCAAGCATAGCTTCATAGCCTCTGTATCAGGTATGTCATCGCCCATATACAGCATACTGTTAAATGTGTGGGCATTGTCGGTTATCAACTCTTGTAAAAATGCTTTTTTATCTTTTATATCATTGTATACAGTTACACCCATTTCTGTGAGTCGCAGCCTCAATGGTTCTGATATCTCGGATGTGAGTACCCAAATAGTATATCCCTTGCTAACGGCATAGCGAAGCGCAAAAGTATCCTTTATATTCATACTGCGTAATAGGGCACCCTCCTCAGTGGCTAATATGGTACCATCGGTCATTACGCCGTCAAAATCGAAAATAAAAACACGTATATGAGAGAAAAGATCGAGCAAATTATCCATAATCTACTTGTTGTACATTTCTTTTATAGATGCAGTTAGTGCCTTATACACATTTTGCCAGGCTTCATGCTGCTGCAATAGTTGAATGTGCTTTTGGAGGGTGTTCTCGTCACCTCTTTTGGCAGGCCCGGTTTGCAATAATTGCGGCGAGTTGCTTTGTAGTCGTTCTACTGTTTGATTGATTATTGGACGCAGTATGTCAAACTGAAGGTTTTGTTCTTTGCACCATTGTTCTGCTATGGCAAATAAATGGTTGGAGAAGTTATTACTAAATACAGCTGCAAGATGCAATGCGGTTCTTTGCGTACTGTTAGCCTCCGTAAGAATATCTGTTACAGCATTGGCTACTGCGAGTATGATTGCCTTTGCTTTGGCTGTATTCGCCTCCCATGCACAAGGAATAGCCCTATGTGCAGGTAAGTTATCTTTTACTATAGAATAGATAGGCCAAAGCACAGCTTTATCGGTATGCGTATTAAAGCTATGTATGTCGAGCGTACCGGCGGTATAAATAATAACGGTATTGTTATTCAGGTATTGATTAACCTCCAACACTGCATTATCAGTAACTGCGATAATGCAGCAGTCAGCCTTCTGATTAACTCCATCAGCAATCAGCCGAACATTCGTGACGTTTGAAAGTTTTGCTAATTTTTTGGCCTTCTCTATATCACGGCCATAAACACCCATGCATTCATGACCTGCAGCAATCATTCTGCCGGTTATAAACCAAGCCATGTTACCCGTGCCTACAATAGTAAATGTCATTTCTTATTGAAGGCAATATAGTGCGCCTCCATAATATCGTGTAGCTTTTGTTTTAGTTCGGCTACATTTTCCAAAGTTAAGCCTTCGGTTGACACTGGTGGTAGAAAATGAAAATGGATAGGCATTGGCCTGGCCCAGGCTATTTTATCGTGTGGTAAAATTTTACCGGTATTGAAGATAACGCCCGGTATAATTGGCTTTTGAGATTTTATAGCGGTTATAAAAGCACCATCGTAAAACCGTTGTATCGGTTCTGAGGTTTTATTTCTTGTGCCTTCAGGGTACAAACAGAGATGTATGCCATTCATCAAGGTTTCGTGCATACGTGTAAAGCTTTCTCTGCGGCTGTTCTCTTTTTTTCGGTTCACCAGTATAGAACCTGCCTTGTAGATAACACCAAAGATGGGGATCTTAGCCATTTCAACCTTTGCCAGGGTTTTGTTTGGGCCGGGTATCCACGGCGAGGATACAGGTATATCAACTAAAGAATTATGATTTACGATAACCACATAATTTTCTCCTTTTTTAAAATTCTCTTTGCCGCGGCGTATAACAGGGCAAAACACTAGTGGCATAAAAAAGCTCATCCAACCTTTAAATACAGGATGCAGTGCTTTTGATTTTTGTGGTTCCGGTAGTAACGAGATGAGCCATATAGGGATGAATACAATAAGCATAGAAGCCATAAACAGCAACATGCCATATATAAAGTAAACACGACCTAGAATATTTTTAAGCAAATTCATGCGTTGGTTACAAATCTAATCAAGCGACCAGTCAATAGGTTTCTCGCCATGCTCTTGCAGCCAGTGGTTGGCTTTGCTGAAGTGCTTGCTGCCAAAGAAACCATTATGTGCTGAAAGCGGTGAAGGGTGTGCTGCTGTAAGTACCAGATGTTTACCAGTATCTATCAGGTCTTTTTTACTTTTTGCAAACCCGCCCCATAGCATAAACACAATATGATCTTTACGTTCTGAAAGTATGCGTATCACATCATCGGTAAAATGATGCCAGCCAATTTTACTGTGCGACATGGGTTGATGTGCTTCTACAGTCAATGCTGCATTCAATAGCAACACTCCTTGTTTGGCCCATTTCTCCAGGTTGCCGGTCTTAGGTATGGATATACCCAGGTCTTCGTGTATTTCTTTAAATATATTAATTAATGAAGGTGGTGGTGGCACTTTATCGGGCACTGAGAAGCTTAGGCCATGTGCCTGGTTAGGATTGTGGTAAGGGTCCTGGCCAAGTATTACCACCTTTACTTTATTGAAAGGGGTAGTATTAAACGCATTAAAAATATTAGGCCCCGCTGGGTAAATAGTTTTTCCTTCTTTCTTTTCAGCTTTCAGGAAGTTGACTATTTTCTCGAAATAAGGCTGTTTAAATTCCTCTTTCAGTTCTTCATTCCATTGTGGCTCTATTTGCACATTCATAGCAAGCCTATTTTTTTTCTGTATCGTTTGGTTTTTCCATAATAGAAAAGCTACCGCATACAGAACCTTTTTTTATTTTTTGCGTAAGCACCACAAGATATATATCTGTTTTTTCGGGTACGAAAGAGTAGAGCAGGTAATTTGTCTGTGCGGGATCAGATAAAGTCTTTGAATCAAGTTTGTTATCTTTTTCATCAAATAACTCAAAATTCAGTTTTGCCGCTGTGTTATTACCTATGTATAGCATTTGATACATTTTACCCTTTTCAAGCTGTACTGCTATGGGGTAAGGCTGCTGCGATTCCATGCCTATCATAGCATCGCGGTATACGGTCATCCCCTGAGCTTTCAAGCCTTGTTTTATCTGTTCTGATTGCAGGCGTATGGCACGGTCATTACAACCTATATTGGGTTGCGCAACTGCGGTAACATTAAAAAGGAAAATAATTGCGCTTACTAAAAGTAGTATCTTTTTCATGTCAGTAGATTGTAACGAAGATAGGTAATACAAGGTTAACGGATACATTGTGTCAGCGATTACGGTACAAGTATCTCACATATATGTTTTTGAATATTATTGGCTATTTTTCCCATAGGCAGGTCGTTCTCATCCATACCAAAGGGGTCTTCAATTTCTTCGGCTATCACTTCAAGGCTTGCCAATACATAAAATACGATGGCTACCACCAGCATCACCCAATAACCCAGTGTAAATGAATAGCCAAAAGGCAGCATCATTACATACAAAAAAATGAATTTTTTAATAAAAGCACTGTAAGAGTAGGGTATTGGCGTGTTTTTAATTCGCTCGCACGCACCGCATATATCTGTAAAGCTCATCATTTCATTATTTAGAAAGATAAGCTGCTCGCCACTTACAGTGCCTTTTTTATGAAGCTCTATTATACGGTTAGTTATAAACGATGCTATCTGGTTAGGTGCATGTTTATCGGCGTCAAGATATTTGAGATCTGGATGTTCTTTTTCATCTAATGTCAGCCTCGTGTATTCCAGTTGCAGGTGCTCTTTTAATACCTTTGCATACAGCGGAATCATGCGGCTAAAATATTCGCGATTCTCAATGTCATCATCAGGTAGCAGTGCGTTTAATTTAATAGCAAGATTGCGACTGTTGTTAACTAATGCACCCCAAAGTTTACGCCCTTCCCACCAACGGTCGTACGCTGTATTGGTACGAAAAACAAGAAGCAATGACAGCGCAAAGCCTAATAGTGTGTGTAGATGGAATAAATTTTTGAGGTAATTATTTTCAAAATTGCTGAATACGTTAAACTCAAGAAAAGCAACCGCGCCGGAATATAAAGCTATAATGACAATAAGCTTAGCCAGTCGGCGTAATGTATCGGACTTATGGAATTGAAATAATATTTCAAACCATTTTTGTGGGTTGTAAATGCGCACTTATATAGTGTATTAGTGGTTGTCCGTTATTGTTAGCGAATATCTACGTGTAATAATTTTTGTCCTTCCAGATAGCCTTCCAATTTATCATATACCGTTAATGACCCTACGCCTGCAGGGGTGCCAGTAAAAATCAGATCACCAATGTTAAGGGTAAAAAATTTAGATACATATTCTAAAATAGTATCCACACTAAATATCATGTCTTTAGTGTGGCCATTCTGCACAACAGAATCATTGAGCTTTAGCTGAAAATGCAGATCTGAAATATTTATTTCAGGAGTAATGTCTATAAAACTACCAACTGCTGCAGACCCGTCAAATGCTTTTGCAATCTCCCACGGCAGGCCTTTGCTTTTTAGCTTTTGTTGAATATCTCTTGCTGTAAAATCTATACCTAGCGTTACCTGGTTGTAGTATTTATGTGCAAATTTCTTCTGAATGTATTTGCCATTTTTATTAATCTTCACTACAAGTTCACATTCATATTGTAAGTCGTCAGTAAATTCGGGATAGTACAATGGCTTTTCGGGGAATAATACCGCATTCTTTCCTTTCATGAAAATTACAGGCTCCGTAGGAACCTCGTTATTCAGTTCTTTGGCATGTTCGCTGTAATTTCGCCCGACACAAATAATTTTCATAGCTAAATTGGTTTTATGCCACGTGTAAAAATAAAATTTCCTGACGAAAAACCCTTGTTTCAAACATCTATACCTATACGTATTAGCGATATAAACTATGGCGGCCACCTTGGCAATGATGCAGTGTTATCCATAATACATGAAGCGAGAATGCAAATGTTGGCGAATTGGGCCTATACTGAATTGGAAGCTGGAAGTGTAAGCCTGATAATGGCCGATGTAATGATAGCATATAAATCGGAAGCTTTTTATGGCGATATAATATGGGTATCAATATATGCCAATGAATTGGGTGAACGTTCTTTCGACCTGTTATATCATTTAAGTATAAGCACCGATAATGGGCATAAAGATGTGGCACATGCTAAAACAGGCATGGCATGTTTCAATTATAAAGAACGAAAGACAGTAGCTATTTCGGAAGAATTGAAAAACAAACTTTTAGGGCTTGGTATTTAATTTCAATCTCATTACCTTTGCCATCCAAATTTGGCGAGGTAGCTCAGTTGGTTAGAGCACAGGATTCATAACCCTGAGGTCGGGAGTTCAAATCTCCTCCTCGCTACCAGATCTCAAAAAAGCCTTTCAGTAAACTGAAAGGCTTTTTTTATAAATCAATTAGTACTGATTGTTCTTATATTTATTCGGTATGTATAACACAATATCTAATTGAATTTATTTCATTCTTAATAAAAGGCTATTGGCATAATAACTGTGAGTTAAAGAAGGTTTTTTTAGAGTTTTTAAGCTCTT
Source organism: uncultured Sphingobacteriales bacterium (assembly GCA_946479435.1). Next base: position 30,956 of record CAMLFX010000027.1, read on the forward strand.
TTTCTTTTTGGATTTTAGGTATGGTAGTAATATATTTATGTATAACTATTTGCCCTATGTTACAATCAACATGCAATCTACCCTGGATAGAATCTCCTTTTTTTGAACGTGAATTAGAGAGTGCCAGCTTAACTGCTGAGGACAAAGAATTCATCAGGTTTTATGCTGATAACGGCTATGTTATTATTGATCCGCAAATTGATGAAAATGTTATTGAGTCCGTAAAAGTAGAATTAGTAGAATGGCAAAAAAAGAATGCGGGGAAACCAACAAAGCTTTTTTCACCATACCGCATTCAGGATGCCTGGACATTCAACGAAAATGTAAAAACAATTTGTACGTCTCGTATTGTACTCGAAAAACTGAAATTATTATACAGGCGTCAGCCAATTCCTTTCCAAACATTAAATTTTGACAGAGGTACCCAGCAATGTACACATTCAGACATGATACACTTTAGTTCCATCCCTGAACGTTTTATGTGTGGTGTATGGGTGGCACTAGAAGATATAACAGAAGATAACGGCCCGCTACATTATTATCCCGGCAGCCACAAATTACCGTTTTATGAAATGTCTGATATGGGTGTTAAAGCTTCTGATAGTTTAAAGATGAAGAATGGGTATATGGATTATACCGATTATTACGAAATATTTATACAGGAAGTTATTAAAAGCCTGAAGCTTGAAAAAAAGAAATTGATCATAAAAAAAGGCCAGGCATTGATATGGGCTGCGAACCTGTTGCATGGCGGAGAGCCCATTAATAAAGCTGGTGCAAGTAGATACAGCCAGGTATCGCATTACTATTTTGAAGACTGCACATACTATACTCCGCTTTTTACTGATTTGGTGATAAAGAAAATATTTCTTCGCAAAGTGGTTAATATTTCTACTGGTGAAAAAGTGCCAAATATGTATTTAGGTGATGTAGTTAAAGATACAATTGGTAATACACTAATAGATACTTTAATCAACTTGGTACCACAACCCTTACTCAAAATATACAAATCATTCAGAGGTTAATAGATTAATTCCACCCAATATTATCTCTATTTTAAATAATGTGTGTTAGGGATAGTATATTGTTGCTATGGTGTAGCTTACAAGATAGTATGGTATGAATTTTTTATGATTATCAAAAAGTCTTTTATGCTTGCCACAAACAAAGTCTCATTTCGGGCTGAACGTGTTGACCTGGATGGAGATAGCCTAAGCTATTGGCTAGACTATTTCAAGATGTCTGAAGAAGCTTTGCGCCAGGTTGTGAATGAAGTGGGTAACCTCGCCATAGTTGTGGAAAGTGTGATACACCAAACAGGCCTTATGTTGCTGGAAACTAATTATTGAATTTTTCTACTTATAATAAGATTTAAAAGCCTTGCAGATATGCAAGGCTTTTAAAATTGGTGAATACTCACAAAACTAACATAGTCCACTTTATTATTAATGATTATTTTGCTGTATATTTGCTATTTAAAACAAATGTATGTTGAAGCTTTTGATATACAAATGTTGCAATTTGTTTTATTTTGTTGTGGGTAATTAATATAAGTGTTTGATAATCAAATAAACGTTTCGAATAAGGGACCAAACACCACAAAACACAACAATATTTAGCTTAATCATGACTCCCGAACGCAGAAATAAGATAAACAGGGTACTCAGTTACCGTCAGCCCGATCTTACTATTGTATTAGAAAACGTACACGATCCTCATAATATTTCGGCTGTAATGCGCACTTGCGATGCAGTAGGTGTGCAGGAAATATATATCCTTAATACGCGTATTGCAACACATAATAAGTTTGGTAAGAAAAGCTCCGCAAGTGCAGCCGGCTGGCTTACCATACATCAGTTTGATAATACGGAAGAGTGCATAAATCAACTTAAGGCAAGGAGCTATAAGCTGTTTGCTACTCACTTAGGTGAAAATGCAGTATCCCTGCATGAGTTGGAGCTGACCCAACCTGTAGCTATGATATTTGGTAATGAACATGCCGGCGTAACTGATGAATTATTGGGCTATTGCGATGGCAATTTTATTATACCTCAAGTGGGTATGATACAGTCTCTGAATATATCTGTTGCCTGTGCTATTAGTTTATATGAAGCATTCAGGCAACGAGCCAGCAAAGGGTATTACAATGGAGAAAGCAG
>CAMLFX010000028.1 GCA_946479435.1 uncultured Sphingobacteriales bacterium
GATTGCGCGCGCAGGGATGAAATAGTGTTTGCACTTTGCAGAAAGCATAATATACCTGTTGCCGTGGCAATGGGGGGTGGTTATTCGCCGCAGATAAAACATATTGTAGAAGCGCATTGCAATACCTTCAAACTGGCGAAACAGATATTTGAACTATAAAAGAAAAGCCTGCTCACTGAGCAGGCTTTTAATATTTTTGATTTGAACGCTCCCTATTTTTTGAACAACCGGAATATATCCAACCCGTTTGCATAAAGCATTAATCCTAGTAATAGTACAAGGCCAACCGTTGTTGCTTTCTCCATTACCTTTTCGCTTACTTTTCTGCGGGTTACCAGCTCGAACAATAAGAAGATAACATAACCACCATCAAGACCCGGTATAGGCAGCAGGTTCATAACTGCCAGTATGATAGATACGAATGCGGTAAGCATCAGGAAGTCCTGCCAATCGAAAACGGGCGAGAACATTTTACCGAAGCTTACAATACCGCCGAGGCTTTCAGATGCTTTTATTTCTTTCGATGTAAAGATCATCTTCAGCTGGCGCCAATAGTTGCCAATTTGCTGGCCCGTGTAAGAAAAGCCTTTGCCTACAGCCTGTATAGGATTGTAGGTAACCTTATCGAGCACAAAAAAAGCATCCCATGTTTTGGGTGCAAAGCCTAGTATCTTATTTTCAGGCACGGTGCCTTTTACTTCTATAGGGGCGCCATTGCGCACAACAGTTAATACAATAGGCTGACTAACGGAAGCACGTTTTATTTTTTCAAACTCATCGTAAAAATATACGGGCTGATTATTTATAGCTATAATACTATCGTTAGCTTTCAGGCCCATTCTCTCCGCCTCGCTTTTGCTGGATACATCGGCCACTACAACCGGCACACGCGGCTGTATGAATGTATTGCGCTGGCTTTTAATGATCTTGCGTATAGTGCCCTGCGGTATGGTAACCGTTTGCGACTGTCCATCGCGCAAAACAGTAAAAGAACTTGCTTCGTTGAAGATGAATTCGGGCACAATGCGGTTGAAGCGATCTACATATTTACCATCAACAGCAGTTATCTGGTCGCCATTTTTAAGGCCTATGCTTTCGGCAGTACTATCGACCATAATACCATACTTTGCATTTTGCGTAGGCAGGTATTGTTCGCCCCAAATACCGAATATCAACGCGTAGATGCCAATAGCCACGAGGATATTCATGATAATGCCACCCAGCATTATGAACAGGCGCTGATAAGCTTTTTTCGAACGGTATTCCCAGGGTTGGGGTGGCTGAGCCATCTGGTCTTTATCCATACTCTCATCAACCATACCCGCTATTTTCACATAGCCACCCAAGGGGAACCAGCCTAAGCCATATTCCGTATCGCCTTTCTTCTTTTTGAACAAAGCGAAGTTGAGCAGGCCCGGGAATGGGAACAGGAAATCGAAAAAGAGGTAGAATTTTTCTACACGGGTTTTGAACAAGCGTGCAAAGAAGAAGTGACCAAATTCATGAAGCAATATCAGTAACGACAGAGCGGCAAGCAATTGCAGTGCCTGCACGGCGCCACCAGATATTAAAAGAACGGAATTAAGTTGCATGTGGATGATTACGGTATTAGTATGATAGCTGGCTTTTTTTAACGAGTTCGGAAGCATGGATACGGGCCAATCTGTCAGATTCCTGATAGTCGGTAATATCAGGCGTTTCCAGGAAATTTGCCTGCCCCATAACAGCTTCTATTATATCGCTCATTTCAATAAAGCTAACTTTATTTTGCAAAAAAGAATGCACTACTACTTCGTTGGCAGCATTCATGACACAAGGCATATTGCCGCCTTTATACATGGCATCTTTCGCGAGTGCAAGATTACGGAAAGTTTTATAATCAGGGGCTTCAAAGGTTAGTTTTGCGAAGTCTTTAAAATCAAAACGTTTAAAATCGTTTTGAAGCCTCGTGGGATATGCCAACGCATATTGTATAGGCAGCTTCATATCGGGCAAGCCCAACTGTGCTTTTAACGAGCCATCGCGGAACTGCACCAGCGAGTGAAGGATAGACTGTGAATGTACAATTACATCTATCTGGTCGTTATCTAAGCCAAACAACCATTTGGCCTCAATCATTTCCAGCCCTTTGTTCATAAGGGTGGCGCTATCTATTGTTATTTTGGCGCCCATCGTCCAGTTAGGGTGTTGCAGTGCATGACTGGCCTTTACATTTACCAGGTAATTAGGCTTACGGCCTAAGAACGGCCCGCCGGAAGCAGTGAGGTATATCTTCTCAATGCTATCCCAACGTTCGCCAACCAGGCACTGGTATATTGCTGAGTGCTCGCTATCTACAGGTATGATACGCGCACCATTCTCAGCAGCAAGCTTCATCACTATATCGCCTGCTACTACCAGTGTTTCTTTATTAGCCAGGGCAATACGCTTACCTGCCGTCACGGCCGCTATGGTTGAAGATAAACCCGCAAAACCCACTATAGCAGTAAGTACTGTATCTACACTATCCCATTGTACCACATCGTTTAAAGCATCGGCGCCTGCAAATACTTTTATAGGGAAACCAGCCAGTGCATCTTTTACAATGGCATATTTAGTATCGTCGGTTACAACTACTGCATTAGGCTTAAACTGAATTGCCTGTTTTATCAACAGGTCGGCGTTACTATGTGCTGTTAATACTTCTATCTCAAAAAGATCGGGGTTAGCCGCCACCACGTCTAATGCCTGGGTGCCGATGGAACCCGTGCTGCCAAGAATTGCTAACCTGTTTTTTCCACTGTTATTTTGCATGTACTATAAGTCGCCGTTGTAAGGGTATCAAAGGTATTTAAAACCTGTTAGACATGCCGTATATTCGTTGCGATATATGATTTTTGTAAAAATATTAACAGCCTGATTTTATGTTGCAGAAACAGACAATGGATTTTTTAAAGAAGCTGGAACAGAACAACAACAAGGAATGGTTTGATAAAAACAGGAAGGTATATGAGGCCGCAAAAGCTGACTTTGAAGTATTGGTAAATGAACTGCATAGTAAAATAAGTAAGCAAGAGCCGCGTATGGACGGGCAAAAAGCAAAGGATAGTATCTTCCGCATATTCAGAGATGTACGGTTCTCGAAAGATAAAACGCCCTATAAAGCACATTTCAGCGCCTACTTCAGCCGTGCAGGGCGCAAAGCTCCTGATGCAGGATATTATTTTCATTTGCAGCCCGGCAAAAGCTTTTTTGCGGGTGGCATCTGGATGCCTGAAGGCCCGTTGCTAAAAGCTATACGCCAGGAAATAGATTACAACCACGACGAGTTTAATAAAATACTCAGTAAGCCCGCATTTAAAAAAGAATTCAAGGAGCTACAAGGCGAACGGCTGAAAACAGTGCCGCAAGGCTACAAAGACGATAACCCGGCCATAGAGCACCTGAAAATGAAAAGCTTTATGGTGAGTACGCCGGTTGCAGATAAAGATATAGCATCGGAACAATTAGTACCGAAACTGATGGGTTATGCCGCCTTGATGAAGCCTTTAGTAGATTTTTTGAATAGAGGACTGGATTAATTAGTTACGAAATACAAGAAATTCGAAAGGGCGATCGCTGTGAATGATCTTCTTTCTTTTGCCTTGCTTTGAAGGTTGTGTAGAGTTCCGGTAAACATCCATCATTTCAGAAGCCTTGGTGACGCTGGCATCATTGTCTATCTTGCTAACAATGTTCATTAATTCGTCCACTTTCTGGTCGAATTCTTCCTGCCAGTGCTGAGCTACTTTAGTGGTTACCAACAACTCTCTTGTTTGCTGTTTCATAATGAAGTCACATTTTTAGAGCTGTGTAAAAATTGTTTACTAGAAAGATAAACAATTTTATAGCCATAAGGAATAGCAATAAAGAATATGTGAGCGCAATGCAGAATTGCAGCACATTAAAACCAGATTAAAAAATAATTAGTAGAAGTTGGTAAGGTAAGGATAACGTACCTGGTACAATTCCTTAACCTTGTTCAGGATGATCTCGCGCAGATTTTCGATATTCTGCCTTTCGGTTGCAGATACGAACACACAATTACCTGTTGTCAGATTATCCCAGCGCCTGTATAGCTGCTTCAGCAAGTCTTGCTTTACTTCATCATCCAACCAAGGATCGAACACTGTTTTTTCGTACAGATCCATTTTATTGAAGATGGTAAGGATAGGTTTATCGAAAGCGCCTATGTCTTGCAGTGTTTTATTTACTACACCCATCTGGTCTTCATAAGCAGGGTGCGATATATCTACCACATGCAATAAACAATCTGCTTCACGCACTTCATCCAGCGTGCTTTTAAAACTCTCTACCAGGTGGTGAGGAAGCTTGCGTATAAAACCTACCGTATCGCTCAGCAGGAAGGGGGTTTGTTCATAAACAATTTTACGCGTGGTAGTATCGAGCGTAGCGAACAACTTATTCTCAGCAAATACCTCCGACTTGCTTAGCAAGTTCATAATAGTGCTTTTGCCTACATTGGTGTAACCCACCAATGCTACACGTATATAAGTGCCGCGTTCCTGGCGCTGTGTAACAGATTGCTTATCTATTTCTTTAAGCCGCTTGCGCAGCAAGGATATTTTATCCTTTATAATACGCCTATCCGTTTCTATTTCCGTTTCACCCGGGCCTCTTGAACCGATACCACCACCTTGTCTTTCCAGGTGCTTCCACATACCACGCAGACGGGGTAATATGTATTGATATTGCGCCAGCTCTACCTGTACTTTTGCCTGTGCTGTTTTAGCTCGGCTGGCAAATATGTCCAGGATAAGGTCACTGCGGTCTAACACTTTAATACCTATAGCATCGCTGATATTGCCTATCTGTGAGCCGGTCAGTTCATCATCGAATATAGCCAGGGTAACACCTTTGGCATGTACGTATTCACGTATCTCTTCCAATTTACCCTTGCCTAAAAATGTACGGCTATCGGGCTTGGGTAATTTTTGAATGAATGTTTTTACGGTTTGTGCACCTGCAGTTTCGGCTAAAAAGGCTAACTCCGTCAGGTACTCATTCACCATCGTTTCAGTTTGGGTCTTATGCACCAAACCGATCAACACTGCTTTTTCTTCCTCTTGAATACTATTCTTTTGCTCAATCATATTTATATACCCAGAAAAAAGCCACCCTTTTTTGTTGGATGGCTGGTATTGCAAAAATATGAATAATCTATCAGATAAGTCGTTCCTGTTCGCGTAGCCAGCGTTCGGGTATCTCGTCGTTGCTGGCCATCAGGTAATCGTTGTAAGCGCAGGGCACATAAGTTTGGTCGGGCATCTTCATCCACCACCTGTTGGTACGCTTGCTTTTTATGAACACGGTATCGTTATCGGTAAAGCTGATGTGGAAGGTTACGAAGTCTTCAATATCAGACAATAATGCTTCAGTTTTACTTACCTGGTAGCCGTCTATAAAGTACCATATCATCTGAGCTATCAGCTTAGCCGTCATATCGTTAATATCCTTGCTGCTGTTATAACCATATATACCGTAAGATGTAAGCTGGTTGCTCATGCCTGCATATCGCGACAGTAAGCAGGCTTCTTCGCCAGTAAAGCCGTTTGGTGAGCCGTTGCTGTTGATGATGGCATCGGGGTAGCGTACAGCTGAAAGATCGAAACTAAACAGATCGCTGGCGCGCAATACAGGTTCCATGTCTTCCAGGTGTTCACGTACTTTGCCCAGCCTGAAAAAATCAAAACGTAATTTATCCAGTGTTTCCATCATGCGTGGATGGGCATAATAGCTCTGGAAGCCAATATGGCTATAATGCTGTACAAAATTGGGTTGCAGTGTCAGCATATCCATCAGAAAGCTACGATCAGTAATTGCTTCTGTTTCATCCAGATCAACCAGCATATCGGCCACGGCCGCTTTTATCATTTTTTTTGATTTCTTGTAGGCATTGTATTGCTCAAGCGTCAGATCGTGCGAGCCGCCAATAACTATTACTGTTTTGCCTGCCAGCTGCAATTCATGTAAAACCGTACGTAGTGCTGCACGGCTATCTTCCAGTGTTTCACCCTGGCGTATATTACCGGCATCGGCTATTTTAATAGATGGGTGCCATGTATATAATGCATATAATTGTTCGCGAATGGCATCGGCACTGTTCTGGTATTTCACATCGGCATCAGCACCTCTTTGTTCGTTGCAACCTAAAAGAATAATATCGGCATCGTCCCAATCGAAATTATTATCTATGAAGCAACTGATATTAGCGCCCCACTGAAGCGGCTGATAAGCGCCTTCCTGTTTAGTTTCAATAAAATGCTTTTCAGCGAAAAAAGGTCTTAGATCTTGCATAAGCCGCTAAAGTAATAATTGTAATGGTGTGCAGATATTTTTAGAAGAAAACTTTTTGTCAACAATATGAATAACGGTTGCAATACATATTAATTGTTAAAATCAATCGCTATTTTTTATTGGTAAGCCTTTTCAGTATGTTTTTTATATTTTTGGCGCTAAGTAATAATAATGGCTACAGGCAAAAAATCGAAACCTTCATACGTTTACGCTATCATTGGGATATCCCTTGTATTGTTTTTACTGGGCACATTGGGCTGGCTGGTGATAAACGGCCGCGCCCTTAGCAGGGTTTTTAAGGAAGACATACAGGTGGAGGTAATACTACATGATAACACCAAGCCTGAGATGGTAGAGAAAATGAAAACCGTGCTGGATAACCAACCCTTTGTAAAAAAATCGGAGATCATTACCAAAGAAGAGGCTGCAAAGCGGTTTATGGAAGAAGGCGGGGAAAATTTTAGCGAACTACTTGGTTTTAACCCGCTCTACTCATCAATCATCCTTAACCTGCATTCAGGCTATGTAAATAAAGATAGCCTTGAGAAGATAAAGCAGTTTGCTTTGCAAAGCAATATTGTGCGGGAGGTATCTTACCCTACTGTGGTGGTTGATAAAATGAACAGCAACTTTAGAAAAATAGGTATCATATTAGGCGCTATTTCCTTATTGCTGTTTGTAATAGTTGTGATACTTATTGATAATACGGTACGCCTGGCAATGTTCAGCAGCAGGTTCCTGATAAAGACCATGCAAATGGTAGGCGCCACCCGTAAGTTCATTACGCGCCCTTTTGACAATAAGGCTATTGTGAACGGGCTTATAAGCGGCATTATAGCAGTTTCAGGGCTATGGCTGGTAATAACATTTGCTGAGGGGCAATTACCTTCACTAAAGGCATTGCATGAGCCGGTATTACTTTCTGTATTAATGACAGGTATGCTGATACTAGGTATTTTGATATCGCTGGTAAGCACGCACCGATCGGTAGTGAAATATTTGAAACTACATGTAGATGATCTATATTAATCCTTTAATATTGTATTATGGCAACAACTACTAGAACAACTGTAAAGTCTAATGTACCAAAAGGCAACCAGGTTTTCCTTTTCGATAAGAGTAACTATATGTGGATGATTGGTGGTGTAGCACTTATACTACTGGGCTTTGTGCTGATGAGCGGGGGCAAAAGCCCTGACCCGCACCAGTTCAACTACAAAGAAATATATAGCCCTATGCGCATTACAGTGGCACCATTGCTTATTTTGCTGGGCTTCGCAGTAGAAGTATATGCTATTATGAAAAAGCCTGCCTCTGCGCCTGCTAACGCTGAATAGTCTTATACCAATATAATGAGAAAGGCTCCGTTCAATACGGAGCCTTTCTTGTATAAAGTAGTTAGTATTCCAGAATTATATTTTCCAGTCGTCAACACTGCTACCTTCTTCCGCAACTACTGAAGAAGAAATGGCCGGTGTTTCGCTATTCAGGTTCAATGCACCTTCTTCGCCATCCTGATCGTGATTGTAGGCATCGAAATCGAAATCGGGCATCAGGTCAGTTTTTACATAACCGATAGTTTCGGTAAGTGCAGCCAGAAATTTGTTGAAATCTTCTTTGTACAGGAACATTTTGTGCCTGTCGTAACCGTTATCATCAAAGCGTTTTTTGCTTTCAGTAATAGTGATAAAGTAGTCATTACCGCGAGTAGAGCGAACATCAAAAAAATAAGTCCTTCTCTTACCTGCCTTGATGCGTTTGCTGAAAAGGCTTTCGTTGTTGCGGTTATCGCCAAAGTTTTTGTTTTCGTACGACACAGTTCTGTTTTTTGTAGTTATCAATTTAACGTGAGCAAAATTAACCAAGAATGTGAAGTATCCAAATTTATTGGATAATATGACTAACATTTTATACACACAAGAAAGCCCCTGCAAATTTGCAGGGGCTTTCTATATGAAGTTATATGAACGCTTAGTTTTTGAACTGAGGTATCAGATCTTGCGCCATTTTCACCATCTTGTTGATACCATCTTCAGGAAGGTTGCCTTTCTTGAATTCAGCCAACAGGTCAGGCATTTTCAATTCCATTTCGCGAAGGAACGCTTCTTCGAAAGCACGCATGTTTTTAACAGGCACTTCACGCACCAGGTTGTTAGTACCCAGGTAAATGATAGCAACTTGTTTTTCTACGCTATAAGGAGAGAACTGAGGTTGTTTCAGGATCTCTACGTTGCGGCTACCTTTATCAAGGATGATCTTGGTTGCAGCATCAAGGTCGCCACCAAATTTAGAGAACGCTTCCATTTCACGGTAAAGTGCCTGATCCAATTTCAGAGTACCGGCAACTTTTTTCATCGATTTGATCTGCGCACTACCACCCACACGGCTTACCGATATACCTACGTTGATAGCCGGACGGATACCTGCAAGGAACAGGTTCGATTCCAGGAATATCTGACCATCGGTAATAGAGATAACGTTTGTGGGGATGTATGCTGATACGTCACCCGCTTGTGTTTCAATAATTGGAAGAGCTGTTAATGAACCACCACCTTTTACCAGGTGTTTGATACTTTCGGGAAGATCGTTCATTGTTTTAGCGATCTCATCGTTATTGATGACTTTCGCAGCACGTTCCAGCAAGCGGCTATGCAGGTAGAATACGTCACCAGGATAAGCCTCACGGCCCGGCGGACGACGAAGCAGCAGAGATACCTCACGGTAAGCTACCGCCTGTTTTGAAAGATCATCATATACAACCAGTGCAGGACGACCAGTATCGCGGAAGAACTCACCTATCGCAGCACCGGCAAACGGAGCGTAGAACTGCAGCGGAGCCGGATCGGCAGCGGGTGCAGCTACAATAATAGTATAAGCCATTGCGCCATTTTCTTCCAGTGTTTTCATAACACCAGCAATGGTAGATGCTTTTTGGCCTATTGCTACGTATATGCAATAAACAGGTTTACCTGCTTCGTAAAATTCTTTTTGGTTGATGATAGTATCGATACAGATAGCTGTTTTACCTGTTTGACGGTCACCAATAACCAGTTCACGTTGACCGCGGCCGATGGGAATCATCGCATCGATAGCTTTTACACCTGTTTGCAGTGGTTCTTTTACTGGCTCACGGAAGATAACACCCGGCGCTTTACGCTCGATAGGCATTTCATACAGTTCGCCGGTAAGCGGGCCTTTACCATCTATTGGTTCGCCCAGTGTATTTACTACACGGCCAACCATACCTTCACCTACTTTGATAGAGGCGATCTGGCCGGTACGACGTACCTGTGCACCTTCTTTAATATCGTTACCCTCACCCATCAATACCACACCCACGTTATCTTCTTCAAGGTTCAGGGCTATGGCTTTAACGCCGTTTTCAAAAGAAACCAGCTCACCCTGGCGTACACTATTAAGGCCATATACGCGGGCAATACCGTCACCTACCTGTAGTACGGTACCTACTTCTTCAAGATCGGCAGATACGTTGAAGTTGGTTAACTGTTGGCGTAAAATCGCCGATATTTCATCCGGTTTAATCTCAACCATATAATATTAATTCAAAAGTTAAAATTCAAAAGTCAAAAAAAGTGTAAGTACTTAGTTAAGCTGGCTTACGTAAATATTTTTCAAGAACTGGGCTTTCACATCATTCAGATCGCGACGTATGCTTGCATCGAACAGTTTATCGTCCATTTGCAATACGAAACCACCTATTATCTCAGGATTCACCACTTCCTTCAGTTCAATTTGAGTGCCTTCAGGTAAAGAAGCGATCACTTTTTTACGGATAGCATCTTTCACTACATCAGTAACCGCCATAGCTGTGGTCAGCTTTACCGTTTTGATGTTCTTCATCACTTTATACTGGCTGATGAAAGCAGCAACTATTTCAGGCATATAACCTTCACGGCCTTTATTTACCATAAGCATAATAAAAGCCTTAGCCAGTTTGCCAACTTTATCGCCAATCACTGCTTCAATGATCGACAATTTATTATTGGCTTTTATAATGGGGCTACGCAACATGTTAGTAAAATCGCGGCTTTGCTGGCAAATTGCGTTTAGCAATTCAATATCATTCAAAGTAGGCTCCAGCTGGTTTTGTTCAACAGCCAAGTCTAACAGCGATTTAGCATAACGTGAGGCGAGACGTGGATTTTGCATGTTAAATGTTCAAAAAAAGTTCAGAAAATCCTTAGTTCATTTTTATGTCTTCAGCCAGCAGCTTAGCATAGTCGTTTTGCGCATCGGCTGTAGCCAGTTGTTTACGCAATACTTTTTCAGCTACTTCAACAGCTAGTTTGCCTATCTCGTTCTTCACTTCGGTAAGGGCTGCCATTTTTTGCTGCTGTATTTGTTGCGTTGCTTCACCCACCATTTTATCGGTGATAGCTTTTGTAGAGTCTTTTGCTTTGCTAACGATCATATCAGCTTGTTCTTTTGCTTCTTTCAGCATAACAGAACGCTCTTCGCGGGCTTGTTGCATGATCTTTTCGTTTTCAGCCTGCAATTGGCTCATTTCTTTCTTTACACGTTCAGCAGAAGCAATAGCATCAGCTATACCTGTTTCACGATCGTTAAGCGAAGTCAGAATAGGTTTCCATGCAAATTTGCGCAGGATAATGAACACTATAAGGAAAGCAATAAGTGTCCAAACAAATAAACCGAGTTCCGGGGTTAACAAATCCATCTTCTAAAATATTAAAAAGGTCAAAAATTATAAAATCTCAAATTCCAGTTTGGTAAAATAACCGCACTCGCTGCCCTGTGCGTTGAGTGCGGTTAAATGTTTTGTACAATTAAAGTACGATAGCCAGCAGACCAGCGATAACGCCGAACAGCGCAACACCCTCAACGAAGGCAGCTGTAAGGATCATGTTCGCACGGATGTCGCCAGAAGCTTCCGGTTGGCGGGCGATAGATTCTACCGCACCTTTACCGATTTGACCGATACCAACGCCGGCACCTAATGCAGCGATACCTGCACCTATAGCACCACCGGCAGCAGCTGTACCATCAATTGCTAACAGAACTGTGTTTAACAAAGACATGTTATATATGGATTTTGATGAAAAAAACTAATTAAGCAATGATCTCGTTCTTCGATACGTGATATTCCTGGCCTGTTACTTCATTCACTTCGTGGCCATGATGATCTGCAGCGCTATCGTGGTGGTGTGCTTCTTCGATAGCCTGGCCAATGAATACAGCCGTAAGGTTAGTGAAGATGAACGCCTGGATAGCTGCTACCAGCAACTCAAGGAAGAACATGAATATAGAGAACGCCAGTGATACCGGAACAAAACCCCAACCGGCAATTTTGCTCAGTGCACCGAAAATAAAGATCATAGATATAACGCTCAGGATAACGATGTGGCCTGCTAACATATTAGCAAACAGACGTATCATAAGAGCGACTGGTTTAATAAATAAAGAGATGATCTCAATAGGTACCAGCAAAAATTTGACACCCAAAGGTACACCCGGAGGGTTGAATAAGTGACCCCAAAAATGTTTGTTGCCGCTGAATACCATTACTAAAAATGATATGATAGCCAGGCAACATGTAACTGCGATATTACCGGTAAAGTTAGCACCACCCGGTAACAGGCCCAACAAGTTATTGATCCATATAAAGAAGAATATAGAGAGTAAAAGCGGCATATAGCGCATATACTTATGGCCAAGGTTTGGCTTGCCTACTTCGTCGCGTATAAAAGTAATAACAGGTTCCAAAGCATTTTGGAAACCGGTAGGTGCCGTCATGGTACCTTTTTTCTTGTATTTGGCAGCAACGCTTAACATTATCCACAACATCAGGATAACCGATATAAGCATGGATAGTACATTCTTAGTAATAGAGAAATCGTAGATCTTATGGCCTTCTTCAGGATTTTCCAATATGATCTTCTCCTTCATTTTATTAGCAGGATCGATCATGTAACCATTGTAAGCTTCGTGACCGTGATGGAAATGAGACGCAGAGAAAACTGAAAGGCCTGTTTGATTATCATATATAATGACAGGCAAAGAAAGGCTAACCGGTTCGCCATTCACATCGAAGAGATGCCAATAGTGCGAATCGCGTATGTGCCCGAAGATAACTTCAGAAGCGTTAAAACCTTTTTTTTCATCTCCATGCGCTTCGTGTTCTGAACTAGCTTCAGAATGAGCAGATTCATGGTTTTCTTCATGTTGTGCCAATGCAGGTATTGAAGTGCTGCAAAGTGCAAAACTCAATAGCAGAAAGGAAAATGCGCGTCTTAATTTCATTACTAACCCCTGAAATTTTGCGCAAAGATACTGGTTTTTAATTCATAAAAAAGTAACATCTCTTTTTTTACGCGAGTGTGTTAAAATATTACTTATTGCGAGGCTTTCTCCTTGATAATAAATAGATAAGACTAATGAGTAAACCACCCTGACCCAACCAGAAAATTGACCTGCCCAAAGAGGTATAAGCTATATGGGGCATAAAACTAAATAAAAACAGCAGCGCGAACACTACGGCTACCATACAAACTGCCACTTTAAGCATTGGATAATGAATACGGCAATGAAAGTAGTATTTTGCGGCCAATTCCATCCACTCATGAGCAAATGGCAATCGCTTAAGAATACTCTGCTAAAACAAGGGGTCATCTTCTGGCTATATATTATAGTAGCTGCCATTGCCAGTGTACACCTTGTATTATTAGGTACACACCATGAATTTGAGGGGCGGATGTATACCGAATACAATAATTATATTATATTTAAAAATTCTTTCTATCATTTATTTGAGGGGAAAGACCTTTATGTATTATACCCCAATGAGCAGTGGGACTTATATAAGTATAGCCCTGCGTTTGCCTTATTCATGGGGTTGATAGCATGGTTGCCCAATATCATTGGCCTTATAATATGGAATGTGCTGAATGCACTGGTTTTATTCTGGGCTATAAAAATGCTTCCATTCAGGCAGAGAACTATTAGCCTTTTGCTGTGGTTTGTATTCCTTGAAATGCTTACCTCTATACAAAGCTCGCAAAGTAATGCGATGCTTGCGGGATTGATAATAGCAGCTTATGGCTGGTTGCAAAGAGGTAAAGTTGGGTGGGCTACATTAATGCTGGTGCTGGCTACGTTTATTAAAGTATATGGGGCGGTAGGCTTTTGCCTGTTCCTGTTTTACCCGGATAAGATAAAATTCATCCTATATTCTATACTATGGACATTAATACTGGCTTTTATACCCCTGGCAGTAATATCTCCATCGGTATTAATGGATCAATACGTCAGCTGGGCAAGAATGATGGCTGAGGATCAAGCTATATCTTATGGTTACTCAGTAATGGCCTTTCTACATGCCTGGTTCAGGCTGGATAATATTAAGAACCAGGTGATGCTGATAGGGATAATCTTATTTTTTGTACCCCTCGCAAGATATAGATTATATAAAAACAATATGTATCGTATCCTGGTGCTAGCTCATATTCTGATATGGGTTGTTATTTTCAACCATAAAGCCGAATCTCCCACTTTTATTATAGCAGTTGCAGGTATTGGTTTATGGTATTTTGCCAATAACAGGACAAAATGGCGCGACGGCTTACTTATATGCGCCTTTATTCTTACATGTCTATCGCCAACTGATGTATTTCCACCTGCCTTCAGGCAGCACATATTAGTACCATTTGTAGTAAAAGTGATTCCTTGTGTATTGATATGGACTATAATAATAGTACAGTTGCTTTCAATGAAAAATGACAAGGTTATTGCAAATACAGCAGAAGGTTAATAGCGACTTAACCGCCAGTTAACAAATAACATTAAAATAATAAGCCATTCTTTTAAAACTGAAAATTTATCATTAGAAAATCCTTTTAAGTAGTATTTTTGCCGTCTAAAAAATTTTATATTTAAAAGGAATTTTATGCAGGAATATGGTAAGAAAAACCCGGCTGCAAATCTTGCTGACCTGGGACTTAACGTAGCGATAGCTCATTGGAATCTTTCTCCAGAAGAATTAGTACAAAAGACTTTGGAACTGGGTCAAGGCGAACTAAATGATACAGGTGCCCTTTGCGTAAGCACGGGAAAATATACTGGTCGTTCTCCTAAAGACAAATTCACGGTAAAAGATGCTATTACTGAGCATAGTGTAGATTGGGGTGATGTAAACATTCCTTTTGAACCCGAGGCGTTTGACAAACTGTATAACAGGGTTGTGGCGCACCTGAGTGGTAAAGAAGTATGGGTACGCGATGCATATGCTTGCGCCGATCCTAAATACCGCCTGAATATTCGTGTAGTAAACGAAACACCCTGGGCTAATTTATTCTGTAACGACCTGTTCCTGCGTCCTACAGCACAAGAAATACAATCTCAAAATACTGACTGGCTAATTATACAGGCGCCAAGCTTCCATGCTGACCCTGCAATTGACGGTACACGCCAGGCTAACTTCACTATTGTAAACTTTACACGTAAAGTGATACTGATAGGTGGTTCGGCCTATACAGGCGAAATGAAGAAAGGTATTTTCGGCGTACTGAACTTTGTGCTGCCCCACGACCATAATGTACTGAGTATGCACTGCTCTGCAAACGAAGGTAAAGAAGGCGATGTAGCATTGTTCTTCGGCTTGAGCGGTACAGGTAAAACTACCCTAAGTGCTGACACTAACCGTGCATTGATAGGTGATGACGAACATGGCTGGGCCGATGGTTCTGTCTTCAACTTTGAGGGTGGTTGCTATGCAAAAGTTATAGACCTGAGTGCTGAAAAAGAACCTCAGATATATGCAGCTATCAAAGGCAACACTATACTTGAGAACATCAAATTCAAAGAAGGCAGCAAAACTGTAGATTGGACTGATGGCAGCATCACGGAAAATACTCGTGCGGCTTACCCAATCGATTTCATTCCTAATGCTAAAGAACCGTCTTATGGTGGTGATCCTAAAAACATATTCTTCCTTACCTGCGATGCATTTGGCATCCTGCCTCCGATCAGTAAACTGACCAAGGGACAGGCTATGTACCATTTCATAAGCGGTTATACTGCAAAGGTTGCAGGTACTGAAGTAGGTGTTACAGAACCACAAACAACATTCTCTGCTTGTTTTGGCCGCGTATTCCTGCCTTTGCACCCAACAAAATATGCTGAGCTTTTAGGTAAAAAACTTGAAGAGCACAGTGATGTAAACGTATGGCTGATAAACACAGGCTGGAGCGGTGGCGCTTATGGTACCGGTAGCCGTATGAGTCTGAAATATACCCGTGCTATGATCACCGCAGCAATAAATGGCGAACTGAATAACGTTGAGTTTGAAGCGCATCCTGTATTTGGTGTATTGATGCCAAAGAACGTAGAAGGCGTACCCGCGGAAATATTGAACCCACGCCAAACATGGGCGGATAAAGAAGCTTACGATAAGAAAGCTAATGAGCTGGCTCAGCTGTTTGTGAAAAACTTTGAAAAATATGCATCGCAAGCCAATGAAGAAATTATGGCTGCTGCACCTAAAGTAATGGTAAACGCATAATTCGATAAATATTGATAAAAAAATCCCGGCCCGGAAGCCGGGATTTTTTTGTTTGTATATTTAAAGATTATGCGTGCAACCTACGATAGGGTTTTGTCTATCATTTGTCCTTCGCCTACTATCCATACGCTATCTCCCTCTTCGAAAATTGTAGTTGATTCAGGATTCAACATTCTACGCCCGTTACGTTCAATACCAACTACCAGGCCATTTGTTTTTTCACGTATACCACTTTCACGTATCGTCATGCCAAGCAGGTATGTATCCGTTTTTACTTTTACTTTTTTCAGCACTACATCGTGATGCACTACATCATGTATATCTTTAGCCGGGGGTTGCAAATATTTTCCTAATTGTTCAAGTTGATCATCGGTACCAATAACAAACAGCTTATCGCCGGGGTATAATTTTTCGTTACGGTCGGGGGCGTATATAGTGAAGCTGGCACGTTTTATCATGGCTATGTTTATCCCAAATTGTTCACGTAGCGCTAGTTCGGTAAGGCTCTTTGCAGCTACAGCGGTTCTATCGGGCAAAATAAATTGTGCAATGTGTGCATCCCAGGGGGCTAATTCCTTTCTTGCAGTTATGGCCTCATTTATCTCCCGCTGATTGAAGTTAAAGAAGAACCGATTTTCTATGCGTATATAAAAAGCATGTATCCGCTTAGAGAAAATAGCCGCCGTGCTAACCAGAATGACCACCCCCGCTATGGCGTACTTAAATGGGAAGAAGCTTAGCAAAAAAATACTGACGTATATAATACCTAACCCGGCACGCATTAACCTTAAAAACAGTAATGGGCCATGATAACGCTTATTGGCCCAAAGGTTGGCGAAGGCCTGGGGCTGGAGTTTACGAACTATTAAAGCCCATAGTAAAGGAGCCAGGACCAGGAAACAAATAAATGCGGCAGCAATATTACCTGTAGCAGGATCGTGGAATTTGACCATCATCCAGGGCGCTGCGTATTCTGCAAACAGTACAATAATGCCTATGATAACTATGGAGAATAAAGTAATATATGTGCCATAGGTACGTAACAGAATCTGCCAATCGCTGGCAGATGTTATTGATCCCGTGCCTGAGCTGTACCGGGAAAGGGTCTTCTTCCACCTGATAGGTAACGCTGCCTCTATTGTATTATAAAAAGGGCCGGCCAGCTTTATCATATAAGGAGTGGAAAAGGTGGTAATTGCAGAAACTGCAACGGCTATTGGATACAGGAAGCTGCTGGTAACATTAAGTGTTAGCCCAAGGGTAGCAATGATAAAAGAAAACTCCCCTATCTGACCCATACTCATACCGGCATAGAGCGCTGTTTTTAATGGTTGCCCTGCAACTAGTGCACCTAAGGTAACGGCAAACACTTTGAAGATGATGAATACAACTGTAATAATAAGTACCGGCAACGCATAGTCAACCAACACTTCAGGATCTATAAGCATGCCTACGGATATAAAGAACACCGCACCGAAAAGATCCTTTACAGGTTTTATAAGGTGTTCAATACGTTCCGCCTGCGTGGTTTCAGCTAATATAGAGCCCATAATAAATGCGCCTAAGGCGGGGGAAAAGCCGGCTAAGGAAGCTAATATTACCATTGTAAGGCAAAGGCCAATAGAAACAATAAGCATTGTTTCGTCGTTCATCAGTTTTTTAGTCCACCGAAGAAAAGATGGTATGAAAAAAATGCCGCCTATAAACCATAATATGAGGAAGAAGACTAGTTTCAATACTGATAATAACAGCTCTCCCCCTGCAACATTCTGGCTAACAGCGATTGTAGATAACAATACCATTAGTAAAATAGCAACCAGATCTTCTATTATCAGTACACCAAAAACCAGGTTGGCGAATCGCTTGCCCTTTACATTCAGCTCATCGAACGAGCGAATAATGATAGTAGTAGAGGCTACAGCCAGTATGCCACCGAGAAACATACTATCCATAGACGACCACCCGATGATTTTTCCCAGACCAAAACCTACCGCCAACATAATACCTACCTCTATAATTGCTGTGACGGAAGACGTACCTCCTATATGCATCAGCTTTTTAAAGCTAAACTCAAGGCCAAGAGTAAAGAGAAGGAATATAACACCAATATCGGCCCAGATACGTATGTTGCCAATATCGCTAACTGAAGGAAAAAGCTTGAAATTTGGGCCAACTAACAGGCCAGCCAGCAAATAACCTAAAACCAGCGGCTGTTTTAATTTTTTAAAAATCAAAGTGGTGATGCCTGCCAGTATCAGTATAAGTCCAAGGTCGTGTATGAGTGGTGGAAGATGATTCATCTATGCACTAAAAATAACGATTTCAGCGCAATGCTATTTGAGCATTGTTCCTGACAGTTTATAAGTAAGGATTAATCGTTATCCTTATATCGCCACAGGTGCATGCAAGCATAAGTGCGATATGGACTCCATTTTGCTGATATCTTCAACATTTTTTCTTTCATGCTCCTTTTATCTGCAGTATCAATTTTATATAACAAGCCCATGGTTTGCTGAATACCCAGGTCATCAACCGCAAAAACATCTTCCCTGCCAAGTGTAAACATTAACAGCATTTCAATAGTCCATTTACCAACCCCTTTTATTGGCAAAAGAAATTCCATTACTTCCTCATTGCTCATTTTGTAAAGCTTCCTATCGTCCATGCCATATTCTATTGCATATTCCGCCACATTGCGTACGTAGTTGGTTTTAGCATTAGATAATCCAATAGATCTCAAAGTATCAAAGGGAATATCTAATATTTGCTGTGGCGTGGGTTCTTTGCCCCCAAATAGTTCAAGGAACCGCTTGAAAATAACATCTGCTACTTTGGTGGATAGCTGCTGGCTCATAATGGAAGCGCAAAGACGCAGGCAGATATTCTTCCTCTTTTTTAAAGACAGCGCTTCGCGCCCATGCAAAGCCTTATATAGTTTCTTATCTCCGGAGAGGTGTTCCCAATAATTAGCGGCCATAGTACACTAGAAAATAAATGAAAGATACGAAAGGCTAATATATAGATGTAAATATGGTTCTATACTTATTAGCTAATACTGTTATCTTTGCCCGCATAATTTACAAAGCTAAAAATGAAGAACACTCCTTTTACGCAGAAGCATATTGATATGGGTGCTAAGATGGCCGAATTTGCCGGCTATAACATGCCTATTTCATACAGCAGCATTAATGAAGAGCACCACACCGTGCGCCAGAATGCAGGTGTATTTGATGTAAGCCATATGGGTGAGTTCATACTAAAGGGCCCCGATGCACTTGACCTGATACAACGTGTTACCAGCAACGATGCAAGCAAACTAACAGCCGGTAAAGCGCAATACTCCTGCTTGCCTAATGAACAAGGCGGCATAGTAGATGACCTTATCGTTTACTGCATAGAAGAGAATAAAGTTTACATGCTTGTTGTAAATGCATCGAAGATAGAAAAAGACTGGAACTGGATAAACAAATTCAACAACAAGAATGTTGAAATGCATAACATATCAGACAAAACAGGTTTGCTGGCAATACAAGGCCCTAAAGCTGTAGAATACATGCAACAGCTTACGGATATGGATATAACCAACCTTAAATACTACACTTTTGTAAAAGGTAAATTCGCCGGCGTTGATAATGTAATCGTTAGCGCTACAGGATATACCGGTGCAGGTGGCGTAGAAATATATTTTGAAGATGAAGGTGATAATGCAAGCAAGATATGGGATGAAATATTTAAGATAGGTGCACCAAAAGGCATGAAACCAATTGGCCTCGCCGCACGCGATACGCTACGCCTGGAAATGGGCTATTGCCTTTATGGTAATGATATAGACGATACCACATCTCCATTGGAAGCCGGACTGGGTTGGATAACAAAATTCACAAAAGACTTTACTGCTAAAAGCATTTTAGAGCAACAGAAAGCAGAGGGTGTGAAACGTAAACTGGTAGGATTAGAGATGGTAGATAAAGGCATACCACGCCATGGGTATAAAATACAAAATGCCACCGGCGAAGAGATTGGCTATATTACATCGGGTACACAAGCGCCTAGCCTGAACAAAGCAATAGGCATTGCTTACTTACGCAAAGATTTTGCAGCAGAAGGAAGCGATGTATTTGTAATGGTACGCGATAAAGCATTAAAGGCCCAGGTAGTAAAAATGCCTTTCGCCTAAGAGCATTTACACAATAAATTTGTAAACGGGCCCGTATGAAGGGCCCGTTTTTCTTTTGTACTTTAGACGATAGCTATGAATAAGCCCTTTCAATATTTATTCGCACTCATTGCGCTACTCTTTTTCACTTATGTAGTTCTGTGCGCCATATATGTTCCACTCACGGTAGATGAAGCATGGACATACAGAGAGTTTATTAAGGAATGACCCTGTACAAAAGAAAATAGCTACTTAATAGCATAGGCCTTCGTATATTTCATTTGTATAGTATTGGCATCTGCCGATATCATATAATAGTCGTAGAAAGTGTTGTTGTTGTTGTAATAGAAGCCAATAATATAGGTAAACGGTTCGTTACCTTTTTTCAATACAGGTACAACTTCTTCTCCTCCACGTGGCATTGTAAATTTCGATGCCGCCACTTTCGGTCCAACATTGGCTTCTACGGCATATGTACCTTTTGCAGAGTATTCAGTAGTTTTAAGCTTGACCACAAAATAGAAGTCATTCAGTTCATCTTCCGTAAAACGCATGCTATCTACAGCCAGCAATGTACCTGCCGGTTGTGTTTTCACAACTTCTTCTATCTCTTTTATTTGTTGTTGCTCGGGCGATCGATCTTTACAGGCACTTATTAGTGCAAATGTGAGTATGGCGAAGTATTTAAGGTTTTTCATAATCGGGTACAAATCTAATCATAGCAGACTGATACTCATAGTCTGAAAAGGCATAGAAGTATATTATTTTAGGATATGGGCTTAAACGTTTATTTTTAAGCACAATCTATTCCGATAACAATATGAAAAAGTGGACAATACCAGCTATGGCATTGATTAGTATGCATGCATTTACTGCCTGCAATGAAAACAAGGAAACTAAAACTGAGGCTACATACGATACTACATCGGTTGTTACCGCTAACTACGATACTGCTTTCGTAGTAGAGGCAGAAGCCTTTGCCGATTTACAATTGCTACGTTATGAAGTTCCAGGCTTTAATAACCTTAGCCTGCAACAAAAGCAACTGGCATATTACCTGTACGAAGCCGCTATGTCGGGACGTGACATTATTTACGATCAAAAAAGTAAATATGGTTTACTGCTACGTAAAACATTAGAAAACGTATATACCACTTATAACGGAGATAAGAGTAGTGAAGACTGGAAAAAATTTGAGGTGTATTGTGGACGTTTTTGGTTTAGCAATGGTAACCACCACCATTACAGTAACGACAAATTTATACCCGAATGCAAGTATGAATACTTTGCTGAAATAGTTAAGAATAGTAATGAAGCTGGTTTACCTAAAGAACAGGGTGAAACAGTTGATGCTTTTCTTACGCGCGTAAAACCATTGGTTTATGATATGAAGGTGGAGCCTAAAGTTGTAGACCTGCGACCGAATGTAGATAACGTAAAAAACTCTTCGAACAATTTTTATGAAGGAGTAACCCAAAAAGAGGTTGAAGAGTTTTATTCGAAATTTGACACAAAGGGCGATGCGCCATCATGGGGGTTGAATAGCAAAACCATGAAAGAGAATGGGCAAATAGTAGAAAAGGTATGGAAAGTTGGAGGTATGTATTCTGCAGCAATAGAAAAGATAGTTGGCTGGCTGGAAAAAGCTGTGACTGTTGCAGAAAATGACCAACAGAAGAAAGCATTGGAACTGCTGATAAAATTTTACCGTACAGGCGACCTTAAGACTTTCGACGATTACAGTATTGCTTGGGTTAATGACGTTAATTCGCGCATAGATGTTGTTAATGGCTTTATTGAAGTGTACCTGGATGCTATAGGTAAGAAAGGAAGTTTTGAAAGTGTAGTATCGATGAAAGATATAGAAGCTACCAAGCGCATTAAAGCGATTGCAGATAACGCTCAATGGTTTGAAGACAACTCGCCATTGATGCCGGAACATAAAAAGAAAAATGTAAAAGGCATAACAGCTAAAGCAATAACCGTAATTGGTGAAAGTGGGGATGCTGCACCAAGTACACCCATAGGCGTGAATTTACCTAACGCTGATTGGATACGTAAGGAGCATGGCTCTAAATCAGTATCGCTGAGCAACATCATTCATTCATACAACGTAGCTAGTGCCAAGGGCGGTATGCTGGATGAGTTTGCACTGAACGACACAATAAAAATAAGAGCTAAAAATTATGGCAACCTGGCTGCCGACTTGCATACCGATATGCATGAATGTATAGGGCATGCATCGGGCCAAATAAATCCTGGTGTTGAGACAACTGATAAAACACTAAAAAATTATGCATCTTGCCTGGAAGAAGCTCGTGCTGATTTAGTTGGCCTTTATTATGTAATGGATCAGAAGCTGGTTGATATAGGCGTAGCACCAAGTAAAGAAGTGGGTATGGCTGAATATGATAGCTATATGATGAATGGGCTGATGACACAACTAACACGTATAAAACAAGGTGACCAGATAGAAGAAGCGCACATGCGTAACCGAGCACTGAATGCACGCTGGGCTTATGAAAAGGGCAAGAAAGACAACGTAGTAGAGTTTGTAAAAAAAGATGGTAAAACTTATGTACGCATCAACGACTATAATAAACTGCGCGAACTATTTGGCCAGTTGCTGCGGGAGATACAACGTATAAAATCGGAAGGAGATTTTGCTGCGGGCAAAGCTTTAGTTGAAAATTATGGTGTTAAAGTTGACCAGAAACTGCACAAGGAGATATTAGAAAGATATGCGAAGCTTAATATAAAGCCTTACAAAGGGTTTATACAGCCTAAACTGGTTGCTGTAATGAATGGCGACAAGATAACTGATGTAAAGGTGGAATACCCTACCAGCTTCTACCAACAAATGGTAGAATACGGTAAGAATTATGCATTCCTGCCTGTTAAAAATTAATCCTAACTTTTATTATAGAAAATGCCTGAGATAAACCTCAGGCATTTTCTATTTTTGCTACATAGCGTTTTTAATTTTCTCCCAAACTTCGTATAGTGCTTCTTGCTTAGGCCTGTCTGCAGGCATCTCTCTTAGCGGCTCGCATACTTGCAATGTATCGTAGCAGTCTTTAGGAAGTGTTTGGTATAGTTGCGTGCCCTTAGTTTTCCAGGCTATCATTTCATCACTTACTTCCTTTATTATTTTACCGGGGTTTCCTACTACCAATGAACGGGCAGGTATTTTAGTGTTAGCGTTAATAAAGGATAATGCACCTATAATACATTCATCTCCTATTTCTACTTCATCCATTATTACCGAATTCATGCCGACAAGTACATTGCGGCCTATAGTACCACCATGTATAATTGCACCATGGCCAATATGTGCACTTTCCTTTAATAGCACAGTTACACCGGGAAACATGTGTATGGTACAGTTCTCCTGCACATTACAGCCATCTTCTATTACAATGCCACCCCAATCGCCACGAAGTGCTGCACCCGGGCCTATATATACATCTTTACCAATAATAACATTGCCGGTAACGGCAGCTTGCGGATGTATAAAAGAAGATGGATGAACAACAGGTATAAAACCTTTGAAAGAATAGATCATGCTGTAAATTTATATCAGAACATGTAAACAATTAGGGTACAGGATCGTAGCCACTTTTACCCCACCAAGGGTTACAGGATAAAAAACGTTTAAAAGCCATCCATCCACCTTTCCAGGGGCCATATTTCTTTATGGCTTCTACACCATAGGTTGAACAACTAGGTGTATAGCGGCATTTCAAACCTAAGAAAGGTGATATAAATGCCTGGTATATTTTAATAAGCCAGGTAAAGAATATGGCAAATAGTTTATTCATTGTCCTTGGTCGCAAAGATATTACTCAATCGCGCAATGAGTTTGCCTATGGATGTATTGATAGTTTCCTGCGTTGGCAGTTCTGTACCAGTATGTATCAGGAAGATGTGTAGCTGTATATCCGCGGGAATGAGAGGATACAGAGCACTTTTTTGCAATCTCCAGGCTTCAAACATAAGCCTGCGTACTCTATGCCTGTCAACGGAGTGTTTAAATTTTTTCTTAGGCACGGAGAAGCCAGCCTTAACAGGCGATAATTCAGCCCCGCGCGGTGCAGTAGTGTAAATACATTTTACCGGAAAAACAGAAAACGCTTTCCCGTTACGGAAAAGCGTATCAATATGCTGCTCGCGCTTGAGCCGCTCGTATGCTTTAAAAGTGTTACGAATGGCGCAATGGATTAAAGTAATTATTTAAGACGACGCTCGTCTGATACAGTCAGCTTATGACGGCCTTTGCTACGGCGAGATGCCAATACCTTGCGGCCGTTTGCTGTTTCCATACGCTGACGGAAACCATGAACACTCTTACGGCGACGACGAGAAGGTTGATACGTACGTTTCATATTCTATTTGTTTTGTACCCATTTTACAACGGGCAGGATTGTCTTTTAAATAAGGAGTGCAAAGGTAATGAGAAAAAACAATACTAAAAAGCAATAAGTATGTTTTTTTATTCATTCCCCGCCTGTTTCCTAGCCTACAACGGTATGGTTATAGTGCCGGGTGGCCTCTGCAAGTTCTTTTATGAGCATTGGATCTCGTTCTATTGCATTGCCAACCACCACCACTGTAGCACCAGCTTTACAATTCATATACACCTTATCAGGCGTGTGAATACCCCCGCCTACAAATAACGGGATAGACGTATTGCTGCTAATTTTATGTATCATTTCCTCTGAAACAGGAATTTTAGCGCCACTGCCGGCATCCATATATAGTAGGTGCTTACCTTGCATTTCACCAGCCCATGCAGTGCAAAGGGCTATTTCGGTTTGGTTGGCCGGTATAGGAGCAGAATGGCTCATATACGAAACTGCTGTCTGTGTACCCCCTTCTATTACCATATAGCCGGTAGAAATTACTTCCAACCCGCTTGATTTTACTGCTGGTGCCGAAACTACATGCTGCCCAATCAGAAGATCGGAGTTACGGCCGGATATAAGTGAAAGATATAGCAATGCATCAGCTGCCGGGCTAACTTGTGAAGGACTGCCGGGGAAAAGTATAACCGGGATATCTGTTTCTGACTTAAACCTCTGTATGCACCTTTCTATGTGTTGGGCAACTACCAGGCTTCCACCCATTAAGAGGTAATCTACACCTGCATCGTTACATAATTCAGCCAGATATTCCATATCCGATGGTGCAACCTTATCGGGATCTACTAAAACAGCAAATCCACTTTTCCCACTTTTCTTTAGGTGATAGAGGTCTTGATATATTTTCCCGGTAGCCATAACAACAAAATTGTGCAATAATTGCGTAAAACAGTAAAAAAATTATGACTTTAGCTCTTCTTTCAGCAAATCGCGTATTTCTGTAAGTAGTTTCTCGCTCGCCGTAGGGCCAGCTGCAGGTTTGGCATCTTCTTCCTTCTTAAGCCTGCTTATAAGGCGTATGGCAAGGAAAATAAAGAAAGCAATGATGAGAAAATCGACCACTGTCTGTATGAAGTGCCCATAGGCAAAAACGTTAGCTCCAGCTGTTTTAGCCTGCTCCAGCGAGATGTAAGTGTCGCCATCCTTTGCAGGTGTAAGTACCAGGAATTTATCAGTAAATTTTTCACCCTTTCCTGAAATGAGACCTATTAAGGGCATTATCATATCATCGACCAGTGCAGTAACTATTTTACCGAAAGCACCACCTATAATTACACCCACTGCCAAATCAATAACGTTTCCCTTTACGGCGAAGGATTTAAAGTCGTTCCAAAATCCCATTGTGATAATTTTTATAAATCTAAAAAAATACTAGCTAACCCCCAATTTGGCCTTAATATGTTGGAAATCAATAGGAAAATGCCATTTCGAACATTTTCAATGCTAAAACAATAAAAACAAAAGACACTATGGAAACTTTTTTTGTAAAAAATGTTTCCATAGTTTTGTGCGCGATATGGATATTTTAACGAAAATACTCAGTGCATCAGCTGATCTGTTTCGCCAATACGGTTTCAAGGCGATAACGATGGATGATATTGCGAGGAGGGCGGGTATTTCGAAAAAGACGTTATACCAGCATTTTGCAAATAAGCAGGAAGTGGTAAGTGAATCGGTTAACTGGTACAAGTGTAAAATAACCGAGGAATGTGATGCCATGATAGAAGGATCGGAAAATGCAGTAGAAGCCATGGTAAAAACATCGGACATGATGAACCAGGCCTACAAACAAATGAACCCACATGCATTGGTTGAATTGCAACGGTTTTACCCGGAAGCTTTTGAGCATTTTAAAACCAAGCTGCTACAAAGAGATGTAGATATGTTGCGCGATAATTTGTTGCAGGGAATAGGAGAAGGCTACTACCGGGAAGAAATAAATGCCGATGTAATGGCACGCTACAGGCTGGAAATATCATTGATCATGTTTCAACCCAACTTGTTGGTGAACGACCGCTACGACCTGGTGTTTATCAGCCAGGAAATCTTTGAACACTTCCTGTATGGCATCATGACACCCAAAGGAGAGAAATTATATCAGAAATACAAAGACAAATACTTAAAGCAAGTTTCAAAATGAGACGAATAATATATAGTGTAATAACAATGTTTCTTATGCTGCCTATGGTAGGTAAAGCACAGGAACAACCTATACCGCTTAGCCTGCAAGATGCAATGGACTATGCAGTAAAAAATAATGTAAACACAAAAAACGCCCGCCTGGATTACCTGGTTCAGAAGGCAAAGAATGATGAAATTACAGGTATTGCCTTACCCCAAGTAAGTGGTAAGGGCGAGTTTAATGACTATTTGAACCCCGTTAAATCTTTCATACCCGGCGAATTTTTCGGCGGCCCTCCGGGTTCATTTACCGCGGTTCAGTTTACTCCCAAATACTCCAATACCGCATCTGTTTCAGGATCGCAAATTTTATTTGACGGTAGTGTATTAGTAGCCTTGCAAGCAAGGAAAGCTGTTTTGGAATTATTTGATAAAAGAACACAGATGACTGAAGAAGAGGTGCGATATAATGTTCAGAAAGCCTACTATGGGTTGGTAGCTGCGCAAAGGCAATATGTAATAATTAACAGCTCTATGATATACCTCAGAAGTATGCTTAGGGATGTGCAGATTTCTTATAAAGAAGGTTTTGTAGAAAAGATAGACGTAGATAGGAGCCAGGTAGCAGTAAATAATCTTTCAACAGATAGCATACAAGTAGGCAATGCAATTGTAGTGAGTGAGCAACTTTTGAAATACCAGATGGGTATGGATATTAATACACCTATCGTGCTTACCGATAGTTCTGTTGAAGAAAAAATTGTTGAAGCGCAAGGCTTGCTTAATGAAGATGCAGATTATGGGAATAGGACTGAATTTAGTTTGTTGCAGAGCCAGCTTAAACTAAATGAATACGATCTAAAACGACATAAATTATCCGGATTGCCATCGTTGGCTGCATTTGGAACGGCAGCATATAACTATTCTACCAGCAATTTTAAAGATCTTTTTAACGAGCAGTACATTTTCTATTCGCTGGTAGGCTTGCAGCTTAAAGTGCCCATATTTGATGGTTTGCAAAGGCACAATAGAGTTAAACAAGCCAAAATTGCTATGCAGCAAACTATAAATAGTATAGATGATTTAAAACGTGGAATTGATTTTCAGAAGGCGCAGTATAAAACAACATTGAGTAATGCATTATTGGTTTTAGAAGCAAGGCAAAAGAATTTTGAATTAGCAAATAACGTTTTAATGCAGGCTAAGAAAAAATATGATGCCGGTGTAGGTAGTAATACTGAAGTTTCCCAAGCACAAACAGACATGATACAAGCACAAGCTAATTTTTTAGATGGGATGTTAAATGTTGTAAATGCATCATCAGATTTGAAAAAAGCATTGGGAGATTTTAAATAACAATAACCGAAACAATACAAATTATATAACATGAAATACTCAGTATATCTTTTATTAACAACCGTTATGTTGTCGGCATGCGGTGGTGGTGATAAAGCTGGCAATAAAGATCAGCAGTTAGCTAAGTTGAAAAAAGAACGCCAGGAAATTGACAGCAAGATCCAAAAGCTGGAAGCAGAAACAGGCAAGAACAAAACTCGCAAGGCAACACCGGTAAGTGTTGTAGAGGTTCAACCACAAAAATTCAATGCTTTTATTGAAGTTCAATCGCAAATAGCCGGCGATGAAAACGTGAATGCAGTGCCGCAAATGCCCGGAAACGTGACAAATATTCTTGTAAAAGTTGGGCAAAGGGTAAGCAAAGGTCAAACCCTTGCCACTTTAGATGCTAGTAATGTTGACCAACAAATACAAGCTGCGGATATACAAGTTGCCTTAACTAAACAACTTTATGAAAAACAGCAAAAACTTTGGGCGCAAAATATAGGAACCGAAGTACAACTGATGACTGCAAAGGCTAGTTATGAAGGAGCTCAAAAGCAAAAAGCATTTTATGTAGCTCAACGCAACATGTCAACCATCAAATCGCCAATAAATGGTACTGTTGATGAGATAGCTTTGAAGGTTGGGGATATAGCAGGGGGCCAAAGTCCTAATCATATCCGTGTAGTTAATTTTGATAAACTGAAGGCGGAAGCTAACCTGGGTGAGAATTATTTGGGTAAAGTGCATCAAAACGACCCTGTAACTATTGTATTGCCAGACCTTAATGATTCCATTCAAACTAAACTGACTTATGTGTCTCAGGCAGTAGATCCGATATCAAGAGCATTCCTGGTACAAGTACGTTTAGGTAATAATAAAAAACTACACCCTAACATGTCTTGCCGCATGAAGATAGCTAACTATGAATCGAGCAATGCAATAGTAGTACCCGTATCTGTAATACAAAAAACGAACGAAGGTGATATGCTTTACATAGCTGATGGTAATAAAGCAAAGTCAGTCAAAGTAACTACAGGCCGTAATTCGAATGGCATGGTTGAAATATTAAGTGGATTGAATCCTGGAGATAGGGTTATTACAGAAGGGTATGAAGAGTTGGATAATGGCGAGTTGATTGAAGTGAAAGCATTGTAGAATCATTAGAAACAATCAAGTTTTATGAAAGACGTTTTCAAAGAGTTTAAGCCGTCCAGTTGGTCTATTGATAACAGGACTGCTATATATATACTTACAATTATCATCACGCTTGCGGGCTTGTTGACATATTTGAGTCTACCTAAGGAACAGTTTCCCGAAATAAAAATGCCACAAATTATTGTGCAAACTTTTTATCCCGGTACTTCTCCTGAAAATATGGAGAACCTTGTAACCAAACCTATAGAGAAGGAAGTAAAAAACCTTACAGGCGTAAAAAAGGTAACAAGTAACTCCTTCCAGGATTTTTCTGTAGTTATTGTAGAGTTTAATACAGATGTAGTAGTAGACAAGGCTAAGCAAGATGTAAAAGATGCGGTAGATAAAGCACGAACTGACCTGCCACAAAACCTGCCTAACGAGCCTGAGGTAAAAGATATTGACATATCTGAAATGCCAATACTGTATGTAAATATTTCCGGTAATTATGACCTGAATAAACTGAAGAAGTATGCAGATAAAGTGCAGGATAATATTGAAGAACTGAATGAGGTAAAGCGTGTGGATATGGTGGGTGCGCTGGACCGTGAGATACAGATCAATATGGATATGTTTCGTATGTCTGCAGCTGGTTTCACATTTGGCGATATAGAGCGTGCTGTATCAAGCGAGAATATTTCTTCTACTCCGGGCCAGGTTGCAATGAATAACCAGAAACGAATATTAAGTGTAAGAAAAGAATTCACCAGTGCACAAGAGATTGGGAATATTATAGTTAAGAATCAACAAGGTAAAGCAGTTTATCTGCATGATATTGCAGAGGTACGCGACGATTTTGAAGAGCAGGAGAGTTATGCCCGCCTGGATAATAAGAATGTAATCACACTAAATGTTATCAAAGCGCAGGGTAAAAACCTGATCGATGCATCAGATAAAATATATGCACTGATTGAACGGATGCAGAAAGAAGAATTGCCGAAGGATTTGAATATTGTGATCACTGGCGACCAATCTGATTCTACACGTACCACACTGCATGACCTGATCAATACCATAATTATTGGGTTTATATTGGTTACGATCATCCTTATGTTCTTTATGGGTGTCACAAATGCCTTGTTCGTAGCCATGTCGGTACCATTATCTTGTGCAATTGCATTTCTTGTAATGCCGGGTATAGGCTTTACGCTGAATATGATTGTGCTATTCTCATTCCTGCTTGCATTGGGTATCGTTGTGGATGATGCCATTGTAGTGATAGAAAATACCCATAGGATATTTGACAATGGACGAATGCCGATTGTAAAAGCAGCAAAAGCTGCTACAGGCGAAGTGTTTTTACCAGTACTATCCGGTACGGTTACTACCCTAATACCATTTATTCCTCTGGCATTCTGGAAGGGTGTGATCGGTAGTTTTATGTTCTTCTTGCCTATTACGCTTATCATTACGCTACTTGCATCTTTGGCAGTAGCCTATATAATTAACCCTGTATTTGCGGTTAGTTTTATGAAACCACATGATCCGCACGATTCCGGAAAACGCCGTTGGGGTAAAAGGGATAAAGTGCTAATGATTGCGTTCTTAGCTATAGCTGCTATCTGTTATTTGGCACGTGCCTGGGGCTTTGCCAACTTCCTTTTATTCTTGTATGGGTTTATTTTGCTTGAGAAATTTGTATTTGAAAAATGGATACACTCTTTCCAGAATAAAGCGTGGCCTGCTTTTCAAAATTGGTATACCAAAGTATTGAAAGGTGCACTTGCAAGACCCGGATTAACTGTTATAATAACAGTATGTATATTTATTTTTGCAGGTGTATTGATTTCTATTCGTGGCGCAAAAGTGGTATTCTTCCCCGATGCTGAACCAAATTTTGCTTATGTGTATCTGAACATGCCGGTAGGTACAGACCAGGCATATACGAATACAGTATTGATGAAACTGGAAAAGAAAGTAAATGATGCATTGGATATCGATCCTAAAACGGGTAAGAAAAATCCGGTTGTAAAATCAGTAATATCAAACGTAACCATTGGTGCAGTGGATCCTACAAGTGGAGAGGTAGGTAACTTCCCTAATAAAGGTAAGATAACCGTAGCCTTTGTTAAATTCTCAGAGCGCAATGGCGTTTCTACTACAGAACTGCTTGAGAAACTGCGTACTGCAATTAAAGGTGTCCCCGGTGCTGAAGTGACTGTTGATAAAGAACAAGGCGGCCCACCATTGCCTAAACCGATAGTGATCGAAATGACTGGCGATGATCTAGATACTTTATTGAACACATCTCAAAGGCTTAAAAAATTCCTTGAGGATAAGCAGATAGCAGGTGTTGAAGAACTGCGTTCCGATTTCCAGGCACGAAATCCAGAAATTGTATTTGATCTGGATAGGGAGCGCATGAATAATGAAGGTATCTCAACAGGCCAGGTAGTGGGTGATTTGCGTACTGCAGTATTTGGTAAAGAAGTATCACGCTTCCGCGATGCCAATGATGATTATCCTATCACTCTACGTCTGAATAAAGATCAACGTGAGAATATAGATGCGGTACGTAATATGCCTATGATATTCCGTGATATGGGTATGGGCGGACAGATAAGAACTGTTCCAGTTAGTGCATTTGCTGATATCCGGTATGATAACACATATGGTGGTATCAAACGTAAAGACCTAAAACGTATTATCACACTATCTTCGAACGTGCTGACTGAATACAACCCGAATGAAGTAGTAGCTGCTATACAAAGTGAGATAAACAACTTTAAAGCACCAAGTGGAATAAGTATTAAGATGGGTGGACAACAAGAAGATCAGGCAGAAACTATGGGCTTCCTGGGTAATGCGATGCTTATTGCTGTGGGCTTGATATTCCTGATACTTATTATGCAGTTCAATTCGTTTAGCCGTACAGTGATAATAATGAGTGAAATTGTTATGAGTATATTTGGTGTGTTATTAGGTATTGGTTTGTTTAAAACCGACGTATCGATAGTAATGAGTGGTATTGGTATAGTTGCTCTTGCAGGTATAGTGGTTCGTAATGGTATACTACTTGTTGAATTTATGGA
>CAMLFX010000029.1 GCA_946479435.1 uncultured Sphingobacteriales bacterium
GTTTGTGTTGTAGGTTGTGTATTAATATTATCATTGCTGTTTACTGTATTAACAGGCTGTGCTGATACAGGCTCTTTTGCAGCGGCATATTTATATATAATTTTTGTTCTGGGCTTATGTGCCACAGGTGCTATTCCCTGGGCAGGTATTGTCATCATAGTATTCAACATAACCATTTCATTCATCGAATCAATTACCTGTTGCTTCGCCATCTCCATTTTCATCGAATCAATGGTATTTTGTTGCGCTTGCAAAGCTGCATTTTTGCTACTCATGTTGCATGATGCGGCAAATACACCTATACCTAATATTGCGATCATCTGTTTCATAAATTATGGTTTTGGTTTCAAATAATATTTACAATTATTAGATGATTGATTTGTTCTATCGTTTAATGCAATTATGTTAAAGTATTTTAGCAATTATTCAATAAAAAAAGCCTGCAATGCAGGCTTTAAGTTATGAACTGGCTTATTTTTAAGATGTTGTATAAAGTTTGTACATCTCGAAATCAGGCAATTGCTGTTGTACTTCTTTAAAAATTATGTCTCGTTTATTTTTTAAGTTATCAGCCAAAGCCGGGTTTAAAGAGCGTTCCTGCATTTCCAGTACAAACTGGGTATTTGCTTCATGTTGTTCGCGGGTAAATTCGTCTATGACATTTATGTATTTAGAGCAAAGGATGTTGTTATTAATTACGGTTAGCAAGGCTAAGTGTTGTATTTCATGGGCAGTCAGTGGTTCCCCTTTCCCTTTAAACTCATGCCACCATGGGGCAAAAACAAAATCACTGTCGCGGTTATGACTTTCAGTCATAAAATATTTCATAGCCATTACTCTTGGCTCATAGGCATCTATTTCTTTCCAAAATGGGGTTAATACATCGATAAACGATTTCAATTCTGCATCTTCTTCACTCAGGCTGCGTAATAATTTATACTCCAGCATCATACTGCCTATTTTCGCGTTCAGCATCTGGTTTATCATGCCCCATATTTCCTCCGGTACGTTGCTTGCCTGCTGCAATTTTCCTCCGCTCGACATTAATCCTGATACCGAGCGGGTTAATGCATCTATATTGATAATACAATGTTTTATAGCTATATCCATACGTCATTAAAATTATTCGGGTTGCAATCTACTTTTTCTTACGCACTTATATTATCTGCTTTTCCCATAATTTTAATGCAATGAAGAACATCTTACTTGTTGAAGATGAAACGCATGTAGCGTCGCTTATCTTAAGAAGCTTGTCAGAAGAAGGTTATGAGGTGAGTCTGGCACCCGATGGTAATATTGGGTGGGATATGGCTACTAAAAATCCCTTTGACCTGATTATTCTGGATATTATGTTGCCGGGCATTAATGGGCTTGAACTGTGCAGGAAAATACGCGCTGCAGGCTATACGATGCCGGTATTAATGCTCACTGCGCTGGGTACGACACAAAACATTGTTGCCG
This sequence comes from uncultured Sphingobacteriales bacterium, assembly GCA_946479435.1. The sequence goes on from CAMLFX010000029.1 coordinate 1,462, forward strand.
GGTTGGATAGTGGCGCTGATGATTACCTCGTGAAGCCCTATAAGCTGGCAGAGCTATTGGCCCGTGTCAGGAGTATGATACGCAGAGGCGGCACAAGTAATGGTGTGGTACAGGAGCCCGTAGCATCATCTGAAAAATTACAAATTGCCGACCTTGTGCTTAACCTGAAAGACAAAACAGCTGAAAGAGGTGCCACAAAAATTGACCTCACCGCCACTGAGTACAGGCTACTGAAGTATTTATTGGAAAATAAGAAACGCCTGGTATCAAGAATGGATATATTAGAAAATGTATGGGGTATTGATTTTAATATGAACACTAAGGTTGTAGATGTATACGTCAATTACCTGCGTAAGAAAATAGACAAGGATTTCAGTGATAAACTAATACATACTGTTATAGGTATGGGTTATATAATGAAAGAAGATTAGCAATGAAGATACAGCAGCGAATTGCCATATTGTTTGCGTTGCTGATGATAAGTATTGTGCTTGTTGTCAGTATGACACAATATTATTTTGCTAACCAAAATACGTTTGAAGACTTTTACAAGCGACTGGAAATTCGTGCTATTGTTGTAGCCAAGGCCAGGCTGGAAGAGGGGTATGTAGGTAAAAAAGCGTACGAAGAGCTCCGTGACGAGCACCTGGAAGTGCTTCCACATGAAAAGGAATACTTCATTTCATTTAATAACTTTAATAATAATATAGCTGCTACCGGCCTGAGATTACCGGATATGTTTTTTAGTGAAGCTGTAAGAACCGGAAAATCGCGCTATCGCGATCATGATATGTTCTATTATGGATATTATTATACCGATAGTCAAAATATAGGGCAGCTGGTAATAGTTTCAGCGCGAAATGAATTTATTACATCTTATCTCAATAATCTGCTTAAAGCCATCATCATCAGTTTTATACTGGTAATATTAGTGGCCATAGTTACGGGTATTTGGTTTTCTAATATCATGCTGAAGCCGGTACGTATCATAACACGTAAAATGAAAGAGATCACAGCCAGTCAGCTGCACCACAGGCTGCAGATTAACAAAGGCGAGGATGAGATAGCAAACCTGGCCGAAACCTTCAACAATATGCTCGATAGGCTGGAAGCCACATTTGAGACACAAAAGAATTTTATCAGCAACGCCTCGCACGAATTAAATACACCACTAACCACTATAATTGGCGAATCAGAATATACGCTTAGTAAAACGCGTACTATAGATGAATATACCACTTCACTTGAAACTATTCTTTACCAGGCCGAACGTTTAAAAGGTATTACCAATAGCCTGTTGCGTATTGCACAAACAGGATATAACGGAAAAACACAGGAGCTGGTTGATTTACGCCTCGACGAGATTATATATATAGTTAAAGAGGCTGTGGATAACATTATACCCGGCAATAAAGCGTTTGTAAACCTCAGCCTTATTCCTGAAGATCAGGCAAAGCTGATAGTAAAAGGCAATCAGCAATTATTGGAATTAGCCTTGGTCAATATAGTGATTAATGCCTGTAAATATTCCGATAATCAGCCGGTAAGTATTACAATAGCAGCCACTAACAGCGATGCGATAGTATTGGTTGAAGATCATGGTATCGGTATACCGGCCGGTGAAATAATGTATATATATGAACCTTTCTTTCGTGCATCCAATACCGGTAAGTATAATGGCTATGGCATTGGTATGCCTTTAACGCGCAATATCATTCGTATGCATGGTGGTACGTTAGATGTTACATCTGTAGAAAATGCAGGAACTACCATTAAGATTACACTGCCTTTAAGTAAGCAATAACTCGTTTAACATAATCACAACATTTCTTACCTGTTTCTTACTCATTTCTTTTAGCATTCTTATCCCGCTATTACCCTTTACTAACACTACGTATGCAAATTTGTTGCAAAGATTATAAGCTATGCAACATATTCTGATACCAACAGATTTTTCTATTAGATCGCTTAATGCCATACACACTGCGGCTACAAGTTTTACAAGTGAAAAATTGAAGATTTCATTATTTCATTTGTTAAGGCCCGATTACGATATCGCGCAATTATTCAGGTCGAGGCGCAACATGCACATGGATATGATAAGTAGCGAGTTCCATGATGCCTGTCAGATAATGCAAAACAGGTATAGCTCTGTTATAAATGCTATAAATATTGAATTTGGCTTCGGTACCACAGCAAGTTATTTAAGCAACTTATTAGAAGGGCTAAAAGTAGATGCGGTACTTGTTTGCAACGACGTGGCATATAAGTACGATAATAAAAGTATCGATCCCTTGCCTTTATTAAAGAAGGTGGATGTCAAACTCCAATCTGTTTCATTCAGTTATATGAAAACCAGGAAGAATGAAAAGGCAATGCTTGGTGAGTTCTCAATTAAAGATTTGTTAATACAAAATACAGAAGGAGATTATGTTATTACAAAGTAATATCCCTATAAAATATATTATAGGTAAAATAAAGGCTGGCTTAATATTCGTTACTATTTATGCAGTAGTGGTAGCTGCCCTATACAATACATTTCATTTTACGCGCATTACAATACCACTTAGCGTGCCTATGATATTGGGCACAGTCATTTCACTTCTGCTGGGCTTCCGTTCCAATCAGGCTTACGACAGGTGGTGGGAGGCACGTATAATATGGGGTGCTATTGTTAACGATTCCCGCAACCTTGCAAGGCAAATACTCACGTTTGTCGATGGATATAATTCGGTTGAAGCACAACACTTCAGGGAGCGGTTTATACGCAGGCAAATGGGTTGGAGCTTCTGCTTGTCGCGCTCTTTAAGAAGGGAAAAACCTTTGACGGGTTTAAAAACCTATATGATTGAAGAAGAGATAAAATTTATATCGGGTTATAATAATGCACCGGCGGCAATACTTGAACTTCATGCGAAAGATATTAGTTATGCACTGGAAATGGGTTGGATAAACCAATACCAGCAGGTAGCCCTCGACCAAACACTTACCAAGCTTTGCGATTCTATGGGTAAATGCGAACGTATAAAGAATACCGTTTTCCCGGCTACGTATAGTTTATATATCCATTTCGCCATGAACCTGTTTATTATGCTATTGCCATTTGGCCTTATTGAATACTTTGGTTTTGCAGAAATACCCGTAGTTATAGCGATTGCTGCATCTTTTATGCTAATAGAAAAAATGGCTATTCACCTGCAAGATCCGTTTGAAAATAAACCTACAGATACACCTATGACCACTATTTCGAAAAACATAGAAAAGGATCTGAAGCAAATGTTGAACGACTATAGTATACTTGAAGAAAACGATGGCGTTCACAAAAAGGCATATTATGTACTATAAATAAGTTGATCATAGGGGTGGTTTACATGGCTCTGCGCGAAAGTGCAGGGCTTTTTTTTAAATATTTTAAAGATAAGGTAGGGGTAATTATGTTTTGAGATGTCGTATTGACGCACACATCAAAAAAATATGAAACCAATACTATTATCTATCGTTTTTGCCTTCATAGCATGCCATCTTTGGGCACAGTCAGATTCATTGCAACCTGCAACAAAGCAAGGTCTTATAAAACAAAAAGTACATGGTCAATTGCTCGATGCTGAGTCGAAACAGCCATTGGCAGGTGTGGTCATTGTTCTGTTGAGTAATACCAGCATCAATACAATAACCGATGACAATGGCTACTTCACTATGCAGGAAGTGCCCGTAGGCAGGCAATCCTTCCAATTCACCTCAGTAGGTTATGAGCCTTACGTGGCAACAGAGGTCATGGTAATATCGGGCAAGGAACTGGAGCTAAATGCCCAGCTGCGCGAAAATATCCACCAGCTTAAAGAAGTGACTGTAAGTGCCAATAAAGACAAGGCGCGTCCGCTCAACGAGTTTGCCAGCATCAGTGCACGCTCATTTTCGGTAGAGGAAACAAGACGCTATGCAGCATCGTTTGCCGATCCTGCCCGTATGGTTCAGAATTTTCCCGGAGTATCGAATGCCGGCGATATGGATAATGCAATCGTAGTAAGGGGTAATTCTCCCAAAGGCGTACTCTGGAAAATGGAGGGTATTGAAATACCCAATCCTAACCACTTTAGCTCACTTGGTGCAACGGGTGGTGCTATCAGCATGCTGAATGCAAATACACTGGGCAGCTCCGATTTCTATACCGGGGCTTTTGCGCCGGAAATAGGCAATGCGTTATCCGGTGTTTTCGATCTTAACCTGCGTAATGGTAATACCAACAATTACGAGCACACCATACAGGTAGGTACGCTCGGGGCTGAAATATCTTCAGAGGGGCCATTCAAAAAAGGCGGTAAATCATCTTACCTGTTCAATTACCGTTATTCAACGCTGGCGGTATTAGGCAAATTCCTCGATTTTGGTACTATGGTACCTGAATACCAGGATGCATCTTTCAAAATAAACTTACCAACCGCAAAAGCGGGCACCTTTTCCTTGTTCGGTTTGGGTGGTTACAATAAAGCTAGTTTCGATGCGGTAAAAGACAGCACGAAATGGAATGAGGACGATAATAATGTTTCTTTCGATAACCGCGGGGGCATGGGCGTAGCAGGTATATCACACCAGGTATTCGTTAAGAAAGACGCTTATATCAAAACAGTAGTGTCTGCATCGTACGATAAAAACACGGCGTCAGCTGATACATTGTCGGCGGCTAACGATTACCAGCGTACACCGATAGAGAAAGACTTGATAACGAATACTGCATACAGGGCAACTGTTATGTACAACCAGAAACTGGATGCACGTAATACATATAGGGTAGGGTTGATAGCACAGCAAATTGGGTACGATCTTGGGCAACAATATTACGATAGTCCGGAAAAGGTGTGGAAGAATATACTGGATGGTGATGGCAACACACAACTGTACCAGGGCTATATACAATGGAAAACAAGATTGAACGACCAGGTAAGTGTAGTAGGTGGTTTGCATGGTACATTATTTGCCCTGAATAATAAATATGCTATCGAGCCACGTATGGCTGTTACTTATCAGCCGGGTATCAGTAAGTATACTGTTGCTGCAGGGCTGCACAGCAAGCCCGAACATATTTCTACTTACCTGTTTCAGAATGCTACGCTCAACGATGCCATCACTTATCCTAACAAAGGGCTGGGTCTTACAAAATCGTTTCACCTGGTTGGTGGTTATGAAACTGCATTGCCCGGTAAGTTGAGGTTGAAGGCAGAGGCTTACTACCAGCATTTGTATAATGTGCCTGTTGAAAGTGATTCAGCCAGCGGTTTTTCAATGATCAATGCATTGGATATATATTCATTGCTGGATACTAAGCAGCCATTGGTTAGTAAAGGTACCGGCGATAATTATGGCATAGATCTTAGTTTGGAGAAGCCCCTGTCGCAGGGATATTATGTATTGGTTACGGGCTCAGTTTTTCACTCCACATATACTACTTATAGCGGTGCAACCTTCAATAGCCGTTTCGACCGTGGTTACCAGGCCAATTTGATTGGGGGCAAAGAGTTTAAACTAACGCAAAGTGGTAGAAAGATCATTGGTTTGAACGGTAAGATTTTGATGAGCGGAGGCTCTAAGGAAACGCCTATAGATCTGACGGCTTCAAGAATTGCAGGTAAAACGGTGTATGTTGCGGGTCGTTATTTCACACATCAGGCGCCTATGTATTTCCGTGCCGATGCCAGTATCTATTACAAGATCAATAGCCGTAAAGCCACTCATACCATTTTGCTCGATGTACAGAATATCATGAACAGGGAGAACTATTACTTTTCTTATTACGATAAGGGCGAGATAAAAAGGGTCAACCAGCTGGGTATACTGCCTAACCTGAGTTACCGTATCGATTTTCATTGGTAGAGTTGGAAAGTGTGCGGTTGTTTTGTGAGCGCGTCCGGAAGGGCGCGCTTATTTATATGTTGTTGAATAATTGTTGTATATTTGCTATGTTAAAAGAGCCTGTTATGGGATTATTGTTTAGTTCTCTTTTATTTATTCAATTACTTCACCCCGGAAAATGTTCCAAAGTACATATAGTCCAAAACTGGAACAAAATGGAACAATTTTGAGGAGGATAGGTCAGGTTAAACTTGGCTTGTTTGTACAGTCTTGGAATTACGGGATGTCGGCCACTAAAAGTAATTGTTGTCCATTTAATTAATAATGAGTTAATTATGATGACTTTTTGATGGCATACGTTTTTTAAGGATTCAGCAAAAGCTTTTATTATGCGTGCAATATGGTCAGGAGCAATAGGTTTTGGACTGGTAAATATTCCCATTAAAATATACAGCGCCATACAATCCAGCAATTTAGATATGGATATGCTGGATAAGAAGAACCATGCCAATATCAAATATCAGCGCATTAATGAAAGTACTGGTAAAGTTGTACCCTGGGATCAGATAGTGAAGGGATACAAAGTAAAAGATGAATACGTGGTGCTTGAAGAAGAAGATTTTGAAAGGGCAAGCCCCGAAAAAAGTAAGGTGATAGATATCAATGAATTTGTGAAAGAAGAAGAGATCAATGCTATGTTCTTTGACACTCCCTATTACACCGAACCGGCTAAAAATGGCGAAAAAGCATATCAGTTGTTACATAAAGCTCTAACGCAAACGGGAAAAGTTGCTTTGGGGTCTTTTGTCATGCGTACCAAAGAGAATTTTTGTATGCTGAAGGCTGGAGATGATGGTGTTTTGCTTTTAGTTAAGCTGCGGTTTCCCGAGGAGATACGAAGTACTGAAGATATTAGTATACCTCATAGCGGTACAGTAAAGGCTGCTGAGCTAAAAATGGCTGTTGCGCTTATTAACCAGTTAAGTCCTAAAAAATTCAACATAGAGAAATATAAAGACACATATAGCGAGGCTTTATTAAAAGTGATAAAAGATAAAGCCAAAGGAAAGAAGGTAACGCAACCCAAATTCAAACTGGTTAAGAAGAGTACTGCTGATATAATGGATCAGCTAAAAGAAAGTCTTAAGTCTAAAAAAGCCGGATAATGAGCCTGTCAACCTACAAGAAGAAACGCAATTTTAAAGAAACCAGTGAACCGGATGGTAAAGTTGAAAAGAATGATGATAAGCTCATATTCGTTGTGCAGCGTCACCACGCATCACACCTTCATTACGATTTTCGACTTGAATTAAAAGGAACGCTGAAAAGTTGGGCGGTACCTAAAGGCCCCTCGCTCAATCCCCAGGACAAACGCCTGGCAATGATGGTGGAAGACCACCCCATATCTTACGCAACGTTTGAAGGGGATATTCCTGAGGGCAATTATGGTGCCGGGCATGTAGATGTATGGGATCATGGCACTTACCACCCGGTTGATAAAGACGGGAATGAAATATCGGCAGCACAATTTGCTAAAGACTTGGCTGCGGGTAGTATTAAATTTAGCATGAATGGGCGTAAACTAAAAGGTGAGTTTGCACTTGTAAGAATAAAAAATGATGAGAAAAGCTGGTTGTTGATAAAACACCGCGACAAATATGCTACTGATGATGCTTATGACAGTGAAGATTACGCCAAAAAGAGCTCGTTAGCGTATACCGAGGCCCGGCGTAGCAAAAAGGGTGTGGCTTCCAAAAAAGCTGTATCTAAGAAGATAGTAACTGGTAAAAAAACTACTACAACAAAAGTGACCGCTAAGAAAGCGGTAAAAAAAAAGTCCCTGAAGAAAGCGTAACAACATTGAAATCCTATCATCCAACGTTCAACTCCAATCCTCGTAAGTACAAGCAATTTATTACGCCTATGTTAGCTAAGCTTGGTGGCGACCCGTTTGACGATCCTGATTGGGTGTACGAGATAAAGTGGGATGGTTACCGTGCTATTGCAGAAGTTGACGGCGAAAAAAGCAGGTTATATTCCCGTAATGGATTGTCGTTTTCAGATGAATATCCAACCGTCTTTGCGGACATCCTGGCTATAAATAAGAAAATGATAATTGATGGCGAAATCGTTGCGCTTGATGAAAAAGGCAGGCCAAGCTTCCAGTTATTACAGCAGTATGGGCAAAACGATCATGTGCCTTTGGTTTATTATGTCTTTGATATTCTTTATTTAGATGGGAAATCAGTTGAAAATAAATCATTGCTGGAGCGTAAAGAGCTGCTAAAAACACTGCTGCCCGAATCAGAGACTATAAAATATTGTGAGCACATTGCTGAAACGGGCGATGATTTTTTTAATGCCGTAAAGGAAAATGGTTTAGAGGGAATGATAGCAAAAAGAGCAGCCAGCCCTTACAAAGAAGGTGCGAGAAACGGTGATTGGTTAAAAATAAAACATGTACTTACTGATGAAGCAATAATATGTGGATACACGGCGCCACACAATAGCCGTAAGTTTTTTGGGGCATTAATACTGGGCAGTTATGAAAATGGTGAATTAACATATATTGGCCATACGGGTACAGGCTTTAATGATAAAGCACTGAAAGAAATGCATCAGCTACTGCAGCCGTTGGTCACAAAAAAAAGTCCGTTTAAAGATGTAGTGAAAGTAAACTCACCGGTTACATGGGTGAAGCCTGAGTTGGTTTGTAATATTAAATACACCGAAAAAACTGCGGAGGGCAGCAGGCGGCACCCTGTATATTTAGGGTTGCGCGAAGACAAGGCTGCCAAAGATGTGCATGCTGAAGAGCGTGTTGAAGTAACAGATGAAGAACCTGTAAAACAAAGAAGTGTTATGAAAACGAAAGCACCTTCAAAAGTTGAGTTAACCAACACTGATAAAGTATATTGGCCCGATGAAGGCTATACTAAAGGCGATATGCTGGATTATTACAATACAGTTTATCCATACATCATTCCTTATTTAAAAGGTAGGCCTCAGTCGCTTAACCGTACACCCAACGGCATAAAAGGAAAGACATTTTATCATAAAGATGCGGGTGGTAATGCGCCCGACTGGATGCAGACACATCCCGTATATTCTGATAGCGCAGAGAAGATAATAGATTATTTAGTGATTAACGACAAACCTTCTCTGTTATATGTAGCTAATATGGGTTGTATAGAGATCAACCCCTGGAATTCCACTGTGAAAAAACCGGAGCATCCCGATTATTTAGTGCTGGATCTTGATCCTTCTGTCAAAAATACATTTGATGAAGTAGTAGATTGTGCGCTGGTAATAAAGGAGATATTAGATAGGTCGGGCATCGAGGCATATTGCAAAACATCAGGCTCTACAGGTTTGCATATATACTTGCCTATGGGTGCCAAATATGATTATGATCAAACGCGCCAGTTTGCGGAGTTATTGGCCAGCATTGCACAAGAGCAGCTGCCCGATACTACAACGCTTGAACGTTCATTAAGCAAACGGAAAAAGAACCATATATACATCGATTACCTTCAAAACAGAAGGGGACAAACATTAAGTAGTGTGTATAGTTTAAGGCCAAAGCCGGGAGCGCCTGTATCTACACCGCTTGAATGGAAAGAAGTAAAGCATGGATTAAATCCTGTTGACTTCAATATAAAAAATACAATGAAAAGGCTGGAGAAGAAAGGAGATTTGTTTTCACCTGTATTAAAGCGTGGGTTAGATATGGCGAAAGCACTTAAGAATCTGCAACAATAAAAAATTACAAATACATGACCATGGGGTGACGAATATCACCCCTTTTGGCAGCAAACTTGAACATACTTTTGAAGTGTTTTCATGGTGATAGGTTTATAGGTGCCGGCTTGTTCTCAAGCCGGCTTTTTTATTTTATTGCCTGCTGGCATTTTATTTTTAAGTTGCACGGTATGAGCAAGCAAGACTATAGTAATCATGTCCGTTTCTACTACCCGCACCATTTTATCTTTTATCCTTTAGTTACAGTTTTATCTATTATATGCGGATATAAAATGGTGACTGTACCTGAAGAGCGCTTGCTATTTGGGGCAATGCTCGTGATGCTTTTACTTATAACATGGGTATCTTACATGATGCGGCAGCATTATGCATTGAATAATCAGAATCGTATTGTAAGGCTGGAAATGAGGCTTCGCTATTATCAGCTTACCGGCAAACGTCTGGAGCAGTATGAGCAGCAATTATCTTTTGGGCAGATAGCAGCGCTCCGGTTTGCCCCGGATGAAGAATTGCTTCCCTTGCTCGAACGTGCATTAAAAGAAGACTTGTCGCCTGACGCAATCAAACGTCAGGTAGTAAACTGGCAGCCGGATGAGATGAGAGCCTAGTTATTCTTTAGGTGCTTGTTTTGAAGTTTTTCTTTTATCTGTTCTATCTGCACCTGTACTTCTGTCGGTTGTCTCATCAAGCCCTGCCGGTGCAAGTTTTTCTTTTACGTTGCGGGCTTTGTTTTTTGCAGGTGCAGTGTTTTTTTTACTATTGTCTGAAGATGCTTTTTTCATTCAAGGTTTTACTGAAAATTGTAAAAACCATGCCCTAATAAAAAATACCTCCGTTGAGGAGGCATTTTTTTATGTTTTTTCCTTGATGTTTAAGGCTTTTCTTCAGTTACATCTTGTGCCAGGCGTGCTTCATCTGGCGTGTTTGCAAGTTCTTTATCTAATGCGTATAACGCGTCATCTTTAGCCTTTTCGCCACCGGCAATTTTTATTTTATCCAGCAAATTGAGAGCAAGGGTTTCTTCCTCTACCTGTTCTTTCACAAACCATTGTAAAAAATTCCATGTAGCCCAGTCTTTTTCTTCAAACGCCATATCTACCAAACGGTAAATAGCTTTAGAGTTGTCAACTTCCTGCATAAAAACTTTTTCAAAGCAGTTGGCTATGCTTGTTGGGTCGCTATCGGGTGGTGGTATAGCACTTACTATTGCACGGGCTCCGCGCTCCAATACATATTCAAGTATTTTCATCATGTGGTTACGCTCTTCATGCGCATGCCTGAATAGAAAATTAGCAATGCCACCATAACCCTGGTCATCGGCCCATGCCCCGTATGATAAGTAGATCTGTGCTGCGTGTGCTTCTTTAGTTACCTGGTCGTTAAGAGCTTTTGTCATACTATCTGACAACCTGTTTGTTCTCATTATATCTATATTTTTAGAGGTGTGTTAAAGAAAGAAATAAACGGCGAACCGTTTCGGATAAAAACATAAATATCATTCCAGTACCTGGCGTGGTTCAAAAGGAACAGTCATCAAACAAATAACGAAGCCGCTATATGATCGGCAAATAACTTGCCTTTGCTGGTTAACAGCAAAGTGTGTTCGTTTAAAAGTAGCTGTCGGGTATCTAAAAACTCTTCTGCATCGCGTAATATTTGTTTCACAGTAGTACTGCCATATTCTTTTTCAATTTTTAATAAGTCGCAGCCCCACATAGTACGTAACGATGTCATTATATATTCATTCAGTCGCTGTTCTTGTGTCAATTTTTCTTCTTCATAATTGAGTTTGCGTTCTACCAGCAGGCTTTTTGTGTACAAAGCGTTATTGGCAATATTCCATCGCCTGTTTGATCCATCGAAAGAGTGCGCCGAGGGGCCTACGCCCAGGTATGGCACTCCGGTCCAGTAGTTAGTATTATGTATGGCATATTGTCCCGGTAAAGCCAGGCTCGATATTTCATAATGCTCATAACCCATAGCAGCGGCTTGTTCGGTAAGTATTTCAAATTGCGCCGCTGCCTGCTCATTATCTACCGGTTTTGTTTTTTTCTTTTTTATTGAGTGGTGAAGGGCAGTACCTTCTTCTACAGTAAGTGCATAAGCCGAAAAGTGAGGTATTTGTAATTCTTTTATGGCAGATAAATTATGTAACCAATCATTATCTGTTAGGCCAGGTGTACCATAAATAAGGTCGATACTTAGTTTATCGAAGCCAATATCCTGTGCTGCTTTTATTGCGTATTCAGCTTCGCTGGCGTTGTGGGCGCGGTTCATATATTGCAGGTCGGCATCTTTAAACGATTGCACCCCAATGCTGAAACGGTTTATGGATGTAGTCTTCAGGCTACGTAAATAATTTACCGAAAGGTCGTCAGGGTTGGCCTCCAGGGTAAATTCCTTTAATGCAGCTACATTGTAGTATTGAAAAATATGTTCTGTAATGCGGTTTATCTCATCCGGTGTTAATAATGAAGGCGTGCCTCCACCAAAGTAAATGGTTTCAATAGGTAACCCATTTAAAAAATTGCTTTGCATTTTCAGCTCGGCTAAAATTGCCGCAAGCAGGTCTTCTTTCAGCCCCAAGGAGGTAGAAAAATGGAAATTGCAATAGTTGCATGCTTGCTTGCAGAAAGGTATGTGTATGTAAATGCCTGCCAATATGTGTATTTGTGCAAAAATACTAATGCAATGATGTTAATAATTAAATATTAAGCAATGGCTAAGCCCAATAGGTAAAAAACTATTTTTGCACCAAGTGTCTCTTTCATGAAGTTCAGGTGTTTATTAATATTATTTCTGTTTTGCTGCCAGTTGGTAGAGGCGAAGGTAGACGCAGCCAAATATGGTTTACCTGCTATTGTTGTTCCGCAAACTGTATTGGCTTCCTCTATGGATAGCTTTATGGGCGTGCAGCCGCAGATAAAACAGACATCGGTAATAATGGGCATAGAGCATGTGAGACAAATGAATGATAAGACCCCCGACTTTTACTTTTTGCTGGCACTTTGCTTGTCTTTAGGTAGCATCCGTATTATCGATCCCAAGTATCTTACCAATCTCTGGAATGCCTTTCGGAACCCTACGCTTAGCGCCAGGCAATTAAAAGACCAGTTAGAAAGTGCATCTTTCCCTTCGCTGCTAATGAACATTTTCTTCACAATGATAAGTGGGGCCTATGTATATTATATAGTCCGTTTGTTTACACCTTACCGGCCGGGGCAGTGGTCGCCATTTGTACTGATGCTGCTTATTATATGCGGTATGATGGTCATATATCTGGTGAAGTACTTTGTAATACGTTTCAGTGGCTGGGCCTTTAAGGTTGAAGGAGTTACGGAGCATTATATATTTAATGTGTTTCTTATTAATAAGTTAATAGCAGTTATGTTATTGCCGGTTACGCTACTGCTTGCCTTTGCCGATGTCAGCGTATCAGGTCCGATAGGTATCCTGTCTTTTATACTGCTGGGCTTCATGGTACTGAACAGATATACCAGATCGTGGCAGGTATTTGGCTCCTTCTTTCAGTACAGTAAATTTCATTTTTTTACGTACCTTTGCGCCTCAGAACTATTGCCACTGGCAGTATTGATGAAATTATTGGTACGGGAATTGGTTTAGAGTTTTTTCCTGTTCACATAAAAATATAACCCCACGTTTACGACCCCTCATATGGCTAAAGCTGATCGTTCATTAAGTAAAGGCACTGGGAAAAAAGAAAATAAGATCAATACAATACTGATCACACAGCCCAAGCCCGAAACAGATAAATCTCCTTACTACGACCTGGCTAAAAAATTCGATCTTAAGCTCGAATTTCACCCGTTTATTCATGTAGAAGGATTAAGCGGTAAGGAATTTCGAAAACAACGTATAGATATTTCTGAATATACGGCAATCATTTTTACCAGTCGCAATGCAATCGACCATTTCTTCCGTATATGCGAAGAACTAAAAGTGAAGGTATCGCAGGATATGAAATACTTCTGCATCACCGAAGCGGTTGCCCTGTATTTGCAAAAATTCATATTGTACCGTAAACGCAAAGTGTTCTTTTCGCCCGATGGAAGCACCGATGGGTTGCTTGAGGTAATAGGCAAGCATAAACACAACGAGAAATTCATATTGCCTACGGCCGATAACGGCAAGAACGATATTGCCCAATTTTTGTCAAAAAACAATATTGAATTTGTTGAATGCACCCTATATCGTACTGTATCAAACGATATAGCACCTGTAATGAAGAACTCTTTCGACCTGATTGTATTCTTCAGCCCGTTCAGTGTGCAAACATTATTTGACCATGATCCTAAATTCAAGCAAAATGGCACATTGATAGGCGCTTTTGGCCCTACAACTTCCAAAGCTATTGAAGATGCAGGGCTAAGGCTTGATGTGAAGGCCCCCGCGCCCAATGCGCCATCAATGGTATCGGCACTGGAGATGTATATTACCGACCAGAAAAAATAATACAGATAAACATATTTAACTATCCCGGCCACAAGCGCCGGGATTTTTTTATTGCCTGAAGTGTCTATTGCCTAATTTGCGACCATGCCCAACAGACTAATAAACGAACAAAGTCCGTACTTATTGCAACATGCGCATAACCCTGTAGACTGGTACCCGTGGGGAGATGAAGCATTTGAAAAAGCAGAAAAAGAGCAAAAGCCAATATTGGTAAGTATAGGGTATGCTGCCTGCCATTGGTGCCATGTTATGGAGCATGAAAGTTTTGAAGATGAAGCCACGGCGGCATACATGAATGAGCATTTTATAAACATAAAAGTTGATCGTGAAGAACGCCCTGATGTAGACCATTTATACATGGATGCGGTACAGGCTATAAGCGGCAGCGGGGGATGGCCTCTTAATGTGTTTGTTACGCCCGCTAAAGCGCCCTTCTACGGAGGCACCTACTTCCCGCCGCGACCGGCTTATAGCCGCCCTTCATGGCTACAGCTACTGCAACGTATAAACCAGTTATGGGATGAGCAGCGAGATGAAGTGAACGGGCAGGGAGCACAGTTATTAAAACACCTGCAACAAGCATCGCTGCAAACTACTATGCAAACGAACAGCACTTTGCTGGATAAGGAAGCATGCAAAAAAATGTGTGGTAGCCTGTTACAAATGGCTGATAAAGAATTGGGTGGTTTTGGCAATGCGCCAAAATTTCCCGGTACAATGGCCATCAATTTTTTGCTGGAACATTATCATTTCACAAAAAATGAACAGGCACTGGAGCATGCATTGCACAGCCTGGACGCAATGCTGGAAGGAGGCATTTACGACCAGCTTGCAGGCGGTTTCTGCCGCTATTCAACCGATGCACAATGGCTTGCTCCACACTTTGAGAAAATGTTGTATGATAATGCATTGCTCATAATTTCACTGTGCCATGCTTACGACATTACTAAGGATGAAAAATACAAGCGCGTAGCTGAAGAAACGATAGCCTTTGTAAACGCTGAACTGCAAGATAGCAGCGGGTTATACTACAGTGCGCTTGATGCGGATAGTGAAGGGGTTGAAGGCAAATTTTATACATGGACATGGGAGGAATGGCAACAATATTCAGGCGACGACAATGGTATTGCTGCATTGTATTTTGGTGTTAGCGAAGAAGGTAATTGGGAGGGAACGAATATACTTAATGTAGCAGCCCCGCTACAGGCTATAGCAATGCAAACAGGCTTGGGTGAAGAAACCGTTTCGCAGCATATAGCGAAGGTGAAAAAGAATTTATTGCATGCACGTGCAAAAAGGATACGGCCGCTTACAGACGACAAAAGTCTTTTGTCATGGAATGCCTTGATGAATATTGCATTGATAAAAGCCGGTACATCATTTGGTAACGATACTTACTTGATCGCTGCCACGAGGCATATACACACAATGCTGGAGGCATTCAACAACGAAGAACTATGTCATGTATGGAAAAAAGGAGAGGCGAAAATTATCGCTAATATCGATGATTATGCTTATCTCATTCAGGCTTTGATAGAACTATCGGTTGCAACAGGGGAGGAACGCTGGCTGTTGAAGGCAAATGAGTTAGCTAAAACAGTGCTGGCCGATTTTATACATGAAGATGGCGATTATTTTTACTTCAGTTCGGCCATGCAAAAGGATATACCTGTGCGTAAAGTGGATAAGTATGATGGCGCACAACCATCGGCCAATGCAGTAATGGCGGGCAACCTGTTTGTATTAGGTGTATGTATGGATAATACAGCTTTTATTGAGCAAAGCCAGGCTATGTGGCAGCAAATGGCGCAGGTGGCAATGCAGCACACCTACTCGTTTGCCCAATGGGCTTTATGGCAGCAACGATATGTGTATGGTATTAAGACGGTAGTAATAGCTTCGGAAGATGGGGATGCTTTACTAAAAAAATGGCATGAAAACTATTTACCCAACGTATATTGCCTTACTTCTAAAAAAGAAATATCTGAAATACCCCTGTTGAAACATAAGTTTTTACAATCTCAAACACATATATTTGTTTGTACAGAATCGGCGTGTATGCCACCAGTGGCTGATTTAGAGAGTGCTTTGAAGTTTATTTAAGTTTAAACAACTAAGATTTTTCTAAATGTATCAGGCTGAAATTCTTAACAAATTTTTTTTTGGTACTTGCATTTTTGGAAAAATCTTTAAATATTGTGCATCGGTTCTTTGGTGAACATGCTTCAGAACCCAAAAAATTACTTTATTTGCCTAATAGCAAAAACAACAACATCAGTAGTATGAAACAACTTTCCCTGAAGATCTCGGCTATTGCCTTACTCGCATTAGGTGCAAGCTGTGGTAAACCGGGTCCTGGAGGTCAACTTGTTGGTGAAGCCAATATGATGAATTACAAGGCACCTGTACCTCTTGGCATGGTGTATGTTCCCTCAGGCGTTTTGAAAATGGGAGCTAGTGATGAGGATGTACGTGGTAAAAACGACGCGTTGATACGTACAGTGCAAATGAGCGGCTACTATATGGACGCTACAGAGATCTCAAATGCGGAATATCGTCAGTTCACCAACTGGGTGCGCGATTCTATCGCACATACCCAATTGGGCGATTTTATAGATAACCCCGATGGTACGCAGCAAGTAGATATGAGAAAACGTATCAACTGGCGCGACCAGGATTTGCAAGATCAATTAGCAAACCTTTATATAGCTCCTGAACAATCAGGCTGGGGTTCGAAAGAATTCGATAACAGCAAGCTTGTTTACAACTATGAAGTGTTTGATTACGACCAGGCGGTTCTTAATCCTAACCAACCAAGAACTAACTTCATTGTAAAGCATACCGTAGCGGTTTATCCTGATACTACCGTGTGGGTAAAACAACTAAGCTATTCTTATAACGAACCTATAGCAATGCAGTATAACTGGTTCCCTGCTTTCAACAACTACCCTGTAGTTGGTGTTAACTGGGTTCAGGCTAATGCATTCTGTAACTGGCGTACGCAGCTTTGGAGAGGCGAACGCAGCAAAACAAAACAATACTTTGAAGGCGAATTCACCTTGCCTAACGAAACACAATGGGAGTGGGCAGCACGTGGTGGCCGTACAGAGTCTCCATACCCATGGGGTGGTCCGTACCTGGTAAACAAAAAAGGTTGTTACCTGGCTAACTTCAAGCCACAACGTGGTAACTATGCTGCCGACGGTGGCTTGTACACTGTACCTGTTGACCGCTACTGGCCTAACGATTATGGTCTGTACAACATGGCGGGTAACGTATCTGAGTGGACAAGTTCTTCTTACTTCGGTAATGCTTACCAAACAGTTGCGGATATCAACCCAACAGTTAATTATCAAATACGTGAAAATGATCCTCAATGGTTACGCCGTAAAGTAATACGCGGTGGTAGCTGGAGAGACGTAGCTTTCTACCTGCAAACCAGCACTCGCGATTACGAGTATGCTGATACTGCAAAAGCTTATATAGGTTTCCGTTGCGTTTATCAACAAATAGCACCTGCATTAACCAATAGGCGCTAGTAATAAAAAAAATAGAAATAAGTATTTTTCATTTTCAACCTCTTAGAAAATCATAGAAAAATGAATTCAATAGCACTGTTTTTTGAGACCAAGCAAGGCAAGTATATTAAAAACTTCATTATCGGCCTTGGTGCGTCGGTGGTACTTTTGGGAGCGCTGTTCAAAATACAGCACTGGCCTGGTGCAGGTATAATGCTAACTGTGGGTATGTGTACAGAGGCGTTCATCTTTGCTATGCTTGGTATATTGCCTCCGCATAAAGATTACTATTGGGAACGTTTTTATCCAGGTATTGATGAGAACCCCCACGTAGAGGCATACCGTAAAGGTGTTAAGTTTGATTCTGCTGCGGGTAAAGCATCTCCTGGTGCTGCGCTGGATAAAATGATGGAAGATGCGCAAATAGCACCGGCCAACATACGTCGCCTGGGCGATAACCTGCAACGCTTCGGTACAGTGGTAGAGCAAATAAAAGATATATCTGATATTACCTCGGCTACTAATGAATACTCAAGCAACGCACGTGAAGCGGCAACTGCTCTGGGTGAAATGAAAAATACTTTCGTAGGTGCTAGTAATACAATGTCATCATTTAACAATGCAGCTGATGATACTGCTAGGTTCCATGAACAAGTACAAGTACTGTCAAGAAACCTTGGTTCACTTAACCAGATATATGAAGTAGAACTTTCTGATGCTAACAACCATCTGAAAGCAATGAACAAGTTCTACAGCAATCTGGTAAATGCATCAGACGCAATGGCTTCAAGTGCTACAGATGCAGTTGCCGCTAAAGAACAAATAGCGCTTCTGTCTAAGAACTTGACCACATTGAATCAGATATATGGTAACATGCTTTCAGCAATGCAAGGCCGTTAATATCAATATTCAGTAGATTTTTAGTGATAACATTTAATATTATTATAACCTCAGTAAAATAGTTACAGGATGTCGATGCCCAAAGAGCCGCGGCAGCTGATGATCAACCTCATGTATTTGGTGTTGACCGCGATGCTAGCCCTGAACGTATCTTCCGAGATATTGCATGCGTTCAAAACTATTAACCAAAGTATCGGTGCTTCTAATAAATCAATAGTTGATAAAAACTCAAAACTTTATCAGGGCTTTGAAGATCAGGAGAACCAGGAAGGCCAACGCGAACGCGTAAAGCCTTACAATGATAAAGCTAAACAGGTAAAAGCAGCTTCTGAAGAAGTTGTAAAATACCTTGAAGGCTGGAAAGAAAAAGTGATCACAGAATCTGGAGGCCGTGAAGCCAATGGCGAGATCAAAAGAGAAGATAATATCGATGCGAGTACACTGTTGCTAGTAGAAAGGAAAGGTGGTGACGAATTGAAGAAGAAACTTCAGGATTATCGCGATCTGTTGTTAAGCACAATCAACCCCGCTTTGAAAGCTCAATTCGAAAACGATCTTCCGGTAAAAATTGTTGAGCCTGCAAAATCTGATAATAATCCTCAGGCCGATTGGTCGGTAGGTTATTTTCATAACATGCCAACAATGGCTGTTATTACGCTTCTTTCTAAATTCCAGAATGACGTACGTAATAGTGAAGCTGTTGTAGTACAGCAGCTGGCAAAAGAAGCCGGTGATATCCAGGTTAAGTTCGATGCCATTCAGGCAATAGCAGTACCTAAAACAAGCTATGCCCTTGCAGGTCAAAAAGTAGAAGCGCAGATCATGCTGGCTGCTTATAATAAAGCTGTTAGCCCACAAGTAACTTCAAGCAGCGGCCGTGTTTCTAAAGTAGAAGATGGTATAGCTTACTGGGAAACTTCTGCATCAGGTGTAGGTCTGCAAACTGTTCGCGGTACCGTAAGCATCAATCTGGGCGGCCGTTTAGAAACTAAGCCATACGAATTCCAATATATGGTAGGTTCAACTGGTGCTTCTATGCAGCTTGATAAAATGAACGTTTTCTATATTGGCGTACAGAACCCGATAACAGTAAGTGCTGCAGGTTATTCGCTGGAAGATGTATCGGTAAGTATCCCCGGTGCTAATGTTGCCCCAGGCCCCGGTAAAGGACAATTTATTGTAACTGCCGATAAGCCCGGTAAAGTAGTAGCATCCATCAATGCGAAAGACGCTACAGGTGTTAAACAGGTAGGCAGTATGGAAGTACGTGTAAAATACATTCCTGACCCCGTAGCTAAAATAGGTGGTAAAACAGGTGGCGGTATACCTTCAAACCAATTCAAAGTACAGCAGGGTATTGTAGCTGTGCTTGATGGCTTTGATTTCGAAGCGCGTTTTATAGTTAACAGCTTCCAGTTCAGTATGCTGCCAAAACGTGGTGAATTGATCGGGCCGTTCCAGGTAAGTAATTCACCGCTGTTTAGCGCAAATAAACAAGTACAGGACGCAATTGCCCGTTCAAAACCAGGCGATAGAATATATCTTGAAGAAATCAGAGGCATAGGACCGGATAAAAGAAGCCGTGCATTGTCTCCTATCTCTTTACTTCTTCAATAGTATTTTTTAATTTTACTAATCAGCAAACCGTACAAGGATTATGAGTATCCTAAAAAAATACAGAATTGCAGCTTCTACAGCGCTCCTCTTCGTTAGTGCAACGGCGTTCGCCCAAAACACTACAATTATGGATCAGTCCCAGTCTCAGTTCAGCTCTTACGAAGGGGTGAACAATAACTGGCAGCCATCATTAGTTACCGATGGTGTTTACGATCGCGTACCACACGTCAATAAAACATTGAACTGGCAACCCGTTCGTGAAGCTGATATCATGTGGAAGAAAAGGGTATGGCGTGAAATTGATACACGCGAAAAGCAAAACATGGCTTTCCGTTATCCGGGCGATGATTATACCGGCGGTGGTTACTTCATCGAAATTATCCTGGATGCTGTAAAGAAAGGCAAGATAAAAGCATACTCTAATATGGATGACAGGTTCACATCCGCTCTTACAAAAGAGCAGATAATGGAACTGCTGATAGGTAAGCCTGATACTATTCTTGTTGAAAACCCTATTACGGGTCAAATGGAAATGCGTATATCAAGCCGCGAATTCAACCCTGATGTGGTAACTAAATACCGTATTAAAGAAGACTGGGTTTTCGATCGCAACCTTGGCCGTATGGTAGTGCGTATTATAGGTGTAGCTCCTATACAAGATAAATACAATGACGATGGTACTTTCCGTGCATCGCAAGCTGTGTTCTGGTTGTACTATCCTGAAATGCGTGAAATGCTGGCTCAGTATGAGGTATTCAATCCTGAAAATGATGTAGCACGTATGTCATGGGAAGAGTATTTTGAAGGCCGATATTTTTCAAGCCGCATTATTAAAACAAGTAATCCTTTCGATCTTACCTTCAGAGAAAGAGGCATGTCGAACATGGAAGCACTGTACGAAGGACAAAAATCAACGGAAATGTTGATGAACAAGGAACACGATCTTTGGGTTTATTAATAATATTTTGCTGATATAAGATCCCGGCTTAATGCCGGGATTTTTTTTATCATTATCATAGCTTTTTACTCTGCACTTTAGCAACTATCTTGTGTTTGTTTTTAAGCATATTTCATGAGTCAGGATGGTAAGCCGGTATTAGAAATTTGTCTTTCTCCGGCGCTATTACATTTGTACGATACCAATAATAAAGTGGTAGTAATAATAGATGTGTTTCGTGCCACATCGACAATTGCAGCTGCGCTGCATAATGGGGCCAAATGCGTAATTCCCGTATCATCGGTACAGGAATGTATAGAGTTAGGCAGTAAAATAGGCAATAGTATAACTGCGGGGGAGCGCGATGGCAAAGTTGCTGTAGGTTTACAATATGGCAATTCCCCATCTGAATATCCACGTAGCTTTGTTGAGGGCAAGACCCTGGTACTTACCACAACCAATGGTACCCGCCTGTTGCACATGGTGAAGGGAGCTGATACTATTATAACAGGCGCGTTTCTAAATCTTTCTGCTATTTGCGATTACTTGATAAAGCAAGGTAAAGACGTAGTGCTGGGGTGCGCCGCCTGGAAAGATAAGTTTAACCTGGAAGATACTCTTTTTGCCGGCGCGGTTGCTGCCAGGTTGCAAGGCCATTTCGATACAAATTGCGATAGCACGCGTGCTGCCAGGCATTTATACGCGCAGTCTGGCGGCGATGACTTTATTGGTTTCCTTCGTGATAGTTCTCACTACCGGCGGCTTTCTGCGTATGGCTTGCAAGCTGATATGGAGTATTGTGCCACCCCCGATTTGCACCCGGTAGTACCTATACTACGTGGCAATGAACTAATAGTGGAAAACTAACTCAGGTTAAGAACGGATTAGATATTTGTTCGCGCGCTATAGTTGTTGATGGTCCATGCCCGCTATGTACCACAGTATCGGCAGGTAAAATAAGCAGTTGTGTACGTATGCTATTGATAAGCGTATCGAAATTGCCACCCGGTAAGTCTGTACGGCCTATGCTTCCGGCAAATAGCACGTCACCACCAATCAGCCAGCCACCTTCTTTATAGTAAAATACAATACTGCCGGGTGAGTGGCCCGGGGTAAAGCGCACATCCACTATATCATCGCCTAAAACCAGCGGTTCACCTTCTTTAATATAGTAGTCTGCTTTCGGTGCGTCGTTAAAAGGAAAGCCAAACATTGCAGCACTTTGTTTCGCACTATTAAGCACCAGTATATCTTTTTCATGCATCCCAAACTTTATTCCATATTTTTCTTTCAAAGCATTTACTCCAAGTATATGGTCTATATGTGTATGAGTGTTAATAATACCCTGTGGTTGTAGTCCATTCACTTCAATATGTTGTAATAGGAAGTTTGTCTCAGTATTGTCATACATGCCGGGGTCCACAATCCAGCATTGCTTTTTATCGTTTATTATAAGATAGGTATTTTCCTGGAAGGGGTTAAACGTAAAAGACTGTATATATAACATTTAGTAAGTAATTTTTTCAGTAATTTAGAATGCAAACTAAGGCTTTCTTGGCATAAACTTTTTCTGCAAGTACTAAGCAACCGGCTCGCATCAGTATTTATGAATATCAGGCAATTATTTTTCTTAAAGCTGTTTACTCTCAGCATCGTTTTTCTTTTAACGAGCAGCCTGGCTTGTGTTTATGCGCAAAGTAATGTTGAAGTATTCGGGCAGAACAGAATACAATATCGCAAGTTCAACTGGAAGTTTTTTGATACCAAGCATTTCAGAATATACCATTACGACCGAGCAGGGCTTCAATTGGCACGTTACGTATCGGAGCAGGTAGAGAATGATGTAGCTGTAGTTGAAAAAAAATTAGGAGGTGATTTCCCCCATCTCAATATCATTGTTTACAATTCTTACGATGAATACCGCCAAACCAATATTGGCCGCAAATATGATTCGCAGCTGCAGGATATACCTGCCGGTACGGTAGATATAGTAGGCGATAAATTGGTTGTATATTTTACAGGCGTGCATACCGATCTTCGCAGGCAAACGCGGGCAGGTATGTCGCGCGCTATAATGGAACGGATGCTATTTGGCGAAAATTTTCGCGAGATGGTAAAGAATGCGCTGCTGATGAATTTGCCGGGCTGGACGGTGAACGGCTTTATAGCTTATATAGTAGATGGCTGGGATACAAAGAGCAATACAGAATGGCACAATCTGATAGAACAGAACCCAGGCAAAGGTTTTCATGAGCTGGCTGAAAAAGATCCGGAGCTGGCCGGCAAAGCTTTCTGGAAATACATTGCCGATAAGTATGGCGATAACAACATGAAAAACTTGTTGTATAGCATGCAGATGAAGGGAAGCCTGCCACAAGGCGTTAAAATGTCGTTGGGGCAAACAGTAAAGCAGGCTTACGACAGCACATTAAGCTACTTTAGCCAGATGTATGCTATCGACAATGCAAAGCAGGAAACACCCAAAGAAACAGATGCGCTGATAGAAATAAACGTGCCTGAAAATCCTGCGGTCACTATACGGAATATTAAGGTAGCCCCTAAAGGTAACGATGTTGCTTATGTACAATGGGAGAACGGTGAGTACACCATATATATACAAAAAACAAAAGACCAGAAACAACGCAGCGCTATTCTGAAAGGTGGCATACTGGATTATAATGAGCAGGCCGATCCCGACTATCCTTTACTGGCCTGGTCGAACAATGGGTATAAGCTGGGCATTATTTATAAAAAGGGTCAGCAAACCAAGCTGCGCATATACAATTCGCTGAAAGGAAAAATAGAGAACTCAAATATTCCTGCTAACAGGTTCGATAGGGTGCTGAGCATGTCTTTTATGGAAGATGATGATAAGCTAATGTTATCGGCCATTAAAAAAAGCCAGACCGACCTATATGAAATGCGCATACGCGGCTCAAGGTTAACAAAAATAACCGATGACGCTTGGGACGATATACAGCCTTGGTATGTAAGTGGTGGTTCAAGAAAAGGCATATTGTTTTTATCGAACCGAACGAAACCGAACCTTGATGTACCAATAGGTGTAAATGAATTGCCTACCGGCCCTATGAATGTGTTCTTTTACAACACAAAAACGCAAAGGCGTGAGCTGATACAGATGTCGGATATTACATCGGGCACTATTTCGCAGCCTATACAATATGGTAGCGATAACTATGCCTATTTGTACGATGCCAACGGCATACAAAATAAGTATGTGGTACTTATGGGCCGCGATGCGAATAATATGGACTCAGCTTATGCAGTACCTATAACAAACTATACACACAATATTATATCGCACCAATACAATCCTTCCAGCAACCAGGTGGCCGATGTGATACAAGTAGGTGATAAATACAGAATATATTTTTCAGATCTTAAAATACCCGGTATTAATGCTGTTGCTAAAGAATTGCAACCTACCAGCCTGGCCATTACAGAACTTAATAAAAAGCAATATGTACCCTCGAGGCCTGCCGAACTGGATGAGTATATTAAACCACTCCCTGAAATAAACTCTGTAGCACCAACAAATACCACAACCAGCCCGGTACAAAGCGGCAACGTATTCCAATCTGAATTTGCTGAACCGGCTGCTGTAACTCCGCAGGTTGCTACTTCAGAGCCTAATACTAGTCAACGTAGTTCATCTTCAATAGATACCCCCGGCAAATTTGTTTACTCAAATTCAGAATTTGAACCTATTGAAAACAGGGATAAGCCTGTGCAATTGCTACCTGAAGTGACGGAAGATAGCCTAACTAAAAATAGAAAGAACAGAAAAACGGAGATAACTGAGGTTGACAGTGCGTACCTGAAAATGAAGGCCCAGCCTTACAGGCTCAGCTTCCGTCCCGATTTTTTTACAGTGAAATTGGATAATACCGTTCTCTTTAATAAATACCAATCAGTACAACAAACTGGTGGTCGCTACAACAACCCTGACCTGGGTGGCATGATAACCGTAGGGCTGGATGATGCGATGGAAAACCACCGCTTTACCGGTGGCTTCAGGCTGCCGCTCAATTTTTCAGGCAACACTTACTTTTTACAGTACGAGAATTATACCCGTCGTGTTGACTGGAGCATATTATACTTGCGCACCAGCTCTATGTTTGCCGATGTAGTGACCTTTGTTGACAGCGCTAATAACCCTGTTGCACAGCAGGAGGTATTGCTGAAAACGAATACTAATTACCTGCAGGGTTCAGTAAGCTATCCTTTCGATAGGGTGAGGAGCGTACGTATGCATCTTGGTTTAAGACAAGACCAGCTTAACCTGCGTGCAGAGAATGCACTGGGGCTGGCTAACCCCGAAAAGCCGAGCCAATACTGGATAAACAGTAGGGTAGAATACATTTTTGATAACACAATAAGGCCCGCACTCAATATTTATAATGGTTTCCGTTATAAGTTTTATGCTGAATATATGTACCAACTTAATGGCAACCTGAGTGGTTTCTATAATCTTGGTTTAGATTTCCGCTATTATAAAAAGCTATATAAGAATGTTATCTGGGCCAATAGGCTGGCAGGTGCCCATTCAGCAGGCGATCAGAAAATATTATACAATCTTGGCGGTGTCGATAATTGGTTATTACCTAAGTACAGCGATTACGTGCCTGTAAGGCCAACTGAAAACTATGCCTTCCAATCTTTAGCTACCAACCTGCGTGGTTACGAGCAAAACTCCAGAAATGGTAATACATACGCAGTACTGAATAGTGAGGTGCGCGTACCTGTATTTAGCACGTTTATAAAAACACCTATACAATCAGCCTTCATCAGGAATTTCCAGGCTATTGCATTTGTAGATGCCGGCTCGGCATGGAGTGGGCTGGTACCTAATGCTGATGCGCTTCGTAACGATCGTGTTCTATACGATCCCACCTATTCGCCTGTACAGTTCACCATTACCGATGAAACAGGTGGTGTAGGCGTAGGTTATGGTTTAGGTATGCGTACTAATGTATTCGGCTACTTTCTGCGGCTGGATGCTGCCTGGAATATTGAGGGCAGGGTAAAGCCAATATGGTACTTCTCTATAGGTACCGATTTTTAGCCCTACATAAAATTTTTCGTCTGCAGCGCTAATTGATGGCGCAATTACACAGTTTTATATCTGGCACGAATATTACATATCTTTAGTAAAGAATAATAAACCAATGGTTTATCTCTTTTCCGTTACTTTTGTTAATATATAAACTGGTCATTCCACTATATGAAGTTTTCAAACGAAGCTAAGATCGGTATCCTTGTCGCTGTATCCTTACTTATATTATTTGCAGGTTTTTATTTTTTGAAAGGGGCAAACCTTTTTTCCGGTGAACATGAATATTATGCTTATTACGATGATGTACAAGGGCTGCAACCGGCGGCGGCGGTACAAGTGAAAGGTTTGGGCGTGGGTAGGGTGTCAGGCATCGAGTTGAACGGGAATGAAAAGGTCAAGGTTACGATTTCAGTAAAAAAGAATATAAAAGTTTATAAAGGAAGCATACTGAAACTGATATCTGCCGATCTGTTGGGTACTAAGGTCATAAGTATAGAGCTTGGCCCCGGCCCTGATGAAGTGGCAGATGAAACTGCATTGCCTTCAGCAATAGAAGGTGGCCTGATAGACGGTATATCGCACGAACTGACACCACTGATACTGGATGTACGGCATGTAGTAGCTACGCTGGATACAGTGATGGCAGGGGTTAATGGCATGCTAAGCCCCGAAACCCGGGCACGTTTGGAAAGCAGTGTTGCATCGCTGGATGTAACAATGAAGAATTTTTCGCAATTGTCTGCCAAACTGAATAACGAAAGCGATCAGATGGCTTCGGTAATAAGAAATGCGAACAGCATTACAGGCAACCTTGCGGAAAATAACCAAAGAATATCAAACATTATCACCAATACCGATGCAATAACCAGCCAGCTGTCACAGGCGCCGGTACAGCAAACGCTGAGGGATCTAAGCACAACGATCAATCAACTACAGGGTATTATTGATAAAATAAATAATAACCAGGGTTCTTTAGGCATGCTGGTAAACGATAGGCAACTGTACGATAACCTGTCAGCTTCCTTAAAAACACTGAATGTGCTTATGGCCGATGTAAATGCACATCCTTCCCGTTACATAAACGTTACTATCTTTGGCAGGAAGAATAAAGATAAATAACACTAAATACAGCGGTAGGTTTTGAACTTTTTCAATAATGTATTGAATATAAAAACAGCATATAAGGTACTTATATGCTGTTTGCTTGTGTTTACAAGCCACTGCGCCATGGCGCAAAACAAAGCCGATACATCTAAGAAAACCCCGATAGAAATAATGCCCGGTACCGGTGTACTGCAATATGTGGAAACCGATTCAGGCGCCATCAATAAGCTGATAGGTAACGTAATATTAAAGCAGGGGGAAAGCCTGGTGTATTGCGATAGCGCTTATTTCGATCTTGCCCGCAACAATGTTGAAGCGTTTGGCAGCGTACGTATCGTACAGCCGGGCTCGGAAGCGCAAAGTGATTACATGCGCTATCTGGGCAACCAGAAGATGGCATACATGAAAAGCAATGTAATGCTGACAGATGGTAAAAGCAGCCTGTGGTCGGAAGAAATAGAGTATAATACGGGAACTAAGATAGGCACCTATAATAATGGGGGTACCCTGCAGGATAGTACTACAACAGTATCCAGCAACGTGGGCCACTACGATATGCGCAGTAAGGATACCCGTTTTACAGGCGATGTAGTAGTAACCGACCCAGGATATGATATTATTTCCGACGACCTAGGGTACAATACAGAAAGCAAGATGATGACGTTCTTTGCACCATCTATAGTTACAAGTGATAGTTCAGTATTAAAGACCAGTAGCGGCACTTACGATTCCAAAAAAGGTATTGCACATTTTACTTCCCGCTCATCGGTGCTTAATAAAGAGCAGTATGTGGAGGCCGATATTATAGACTACGATAAAGGATCGGGCGAAGGCCACGCTGAAGGCAATGTGATAACTATCGATACGATACAAAAAACAACATTATACGCCGGTAAGGCCGACTATAACCAGAAGAAGCGTATCATGTTTGCCACTATAAGGCCTGTGCTAAAGCAAATGAATGGCAATGACAGCCTTTTTATCAGGGCCGATACTTTTTATTCGGCAC
Organism: uncultured Sphingobacteriales bacterium; assembly: GCA_946479435.1. Next base: position 29,706 of record CAMLFX010000029.1, read on the forward strand.
CGGTTCCTGCGCCTGTATCGTACGATACGGTATGGGTAGAGAAAGTAACCGGCAAAGGCAAAAATAAGAAAACGGTGATGGTGCAAACCATCGATTCCAATACAACTGCCGATACCAGCTCGCCACGCTATTTTATAGGTTATCACCACGTACTGATATTTTCCGATTCGCTGCAGGGCAGGTGCGATAGCATCAGTTATTCGCAGAAAGATTCGGTAATGAAAATGATGTACGACCCCATTGTATGGTCGCGCAAAAGCCAGATAACAGGTGATACTATTCTACTGTACACCGATAGCGCCAACCAGGTAAGGCAGATATACGTACCCAATAATGCATTGATAGTGTCACAATCGGGCCCTGATAAAGCAAAGCTGTGGGACCAGGTGCAGGGTAAAACACTCACGGGCTATTTTGTGAATAACGCGATGGATCACATGATTGTGAAGCCCAATTCAGAAGCCATTTATTATGCGGTTGACGACTATAATGCCTACATAGGCGTGAATGAAACCACTAGCGAACGTATGACCGTGTATTTTAAAGATCAGGGCATCCACAGGATACTTTTTGAACAGGATGTAAAACAAAAGCTAACCCCGCTGGATAAAGCCGACCTTCCCGGTATGAAGCTAAGCCGTTTTAAATGGCTGATAGATAAACGCCCTAAAAGCCTTTCAGAACTTTTTGAGTA
>CAMLFX010000030.1 GCA_946479435.1 uncultured Sphingobacteriales bacterium
TTGAGCCTGTATATGATTCAGCAACACAACTATATCACTGAAGCCGCATATCCAGTTAGGCTTTTTCCTGCACGCAGCGAAATTCAATCGGTCAATAATACGGCTCAAACCATATCCACCCCTACCCATTAATATGGCACCAATATTGGGGTCATCCAGCATTTGCTGCAGGTCATGTAAGCGTTCTTCGTCATTACCTGAAAGATAAAGGTCGTGAGTGCGAGTGGTATCACCCAGTTTTACTTTATATCCTTTTTGTACTAAAATACTTGCCGCATATTGTATTTGCTCAAGTGGTATATAGCTTGATGGGCAAGTAATGCCTATAGTAGAACCTTTTTGTAAATATTGGGGATGCATTGCTAATTCTGTAAACCTACATAAATATAACCATCTCTTATTTCTACGGGGTAGGTGCGCAGCTTATATCCTTCACCACTTGTATTTCTGCCATTTTGCGGGTCGAACCGGTATTTATGTAACGGACACACTATTCGCCCTTGCGCATCCACCCATCCATCGCAAAGCGGTGCACCGGCATGGGGGCATGTGGCAGAGAATGCAAAAACTACATCGTTCTTCATCAGCAAGCCAACACGTTTTTCGCCTACTAATACTTCCTGTATTTTTTCATTAACAAGTTGTGTAGGTAAAAGCGTTTCTATCTTATGCCAGGTGTAAAAGATACTCATCGCCTTATTGCAAAAAAATCACGCATTAACTGTGCACATTCTTCAGCCAGTATACCGCTGGTCAGTTGTGCTTTGGGGTGAAATGGCCAATTACTGCCGGTTGTTTTCTTGTAGCCGTTCTTTAGATCTTCGGCTCCATATACAATGCGTCCCAGTTTCGACCAGTAAATGGCGCCACTGCACATCAGGCAAGGTTCCAGAGTTATATATAAGGTAGCTTCAGGTAGATATTTAGTGCCTAATTCATTGAAAGCAGAGGTCATGGCAATGATCTCTGCGTGTGCAGTACTATCATTCAGTCGTTCAACCTGGTTGTGCCCTCTCGAGATGATCTTATTATCCCAAACCACTAAAGCGCCAACAGGTATTTCACCGGCATCAAATGCCAGCTTTGCTTGTCGCAATGCCTGTTGCATGAAGTATTGATCATCAAATATCATAGAGCAAAAATACTAAGAGCTATTCTTTGTTTTGAGTATCCATTATAATAGTTACTGGTCCATCATTTACCAGGGCTACTTTCATATCTGCACCAAATATGCCACTTACTACAGGTTTACCAATGGTTTCTGAAAGCCTTTTTATGAAGTAATTGTATAATGGTATTGCCTGTTTGGGTCTGGCAGCACGTATAAAAGAAGGGCGGTTACCTTTTTTATAAGAGGCATGTAAGGTGAACTGGCTTACTACAAGTATTTCACCATTTATATCCTGTATCGATAAGTTCATTAAGCCTGCTTCATCTGCAAATATCCTCAACTGTGTCATTTTGTTGCAAAGCCAGTTGGTATCTTCATCAGTATCTATTGCCTCAATACCAATCAGTACTAGTAAGCCTTTACCAATAGACGCATGTACGCTGCCATCAATTGTAACTGAAGCACTTGCGGCTCTTTGTATCACAACACGCATAAGGCAAATGTGCAAATAATAAAGCAGTTTGCGTACTTGTTTCTATTTTTGAGCCTGTATGTATGCAATGAACGAAACAATAGTGGCGTTGGCTACACCGCCGGGTGTAGGTGCTATAGGAGTGATAAGACTAAGCGGCCCCGAAGCTATTAGCATAGCTGATGCTATGTTTAAAGGGAAGAAACTGGCAGACCAGCCCTCGCATACATTGCATTTTGGTAAGATCATTTCAGGTGCAACCACGATTGATGAAGTGGTGATCTCTTTGTATAAGAACCCCAAAAGCTATACAGGCGAAGATGTGATCGAGATCAGTTGCCATGGTTCCGATTATGTAATACAGCAGATAATCAGCCTGTGTATGCAAAATGGTGCACGTATGGCAAAACCAGGAGAGTTTACCCAGCGTGCGTTTCTAAATGGCAAGCTGGATCTTACTCAGGCTGAAGCTGTTGCTGACCTGATAGCCAGCCAATCGCAAGCATCGCACCATTCAGCTATGCACAATCTGCGCGGTGGTTTTAGCGAAGAGTTGAAGCAGATGAGAGATGAACTCATAAAATTTAGCGCACTGATAGAGCTGGAACTGGATTTTAGCGAGGAAGACGTTGAATTTGCCGATAGGGCGCAATTGAATAGTCTTCTTAACGAATTGACCCGATCTGTTGGTAAACTTTTGCAGTCGTTCAAGCTGGGCAATGTTGTGAAGAATGGTATTAGTGTAGCAATAATTGGGAAACCTAATGCAGGTAAAAGCACCTTATTGAATGCCCTACTGAATGAAGAGCGTGCTATTGTGAGTGATATTGCTGGTACTACCCGCGATACTATTGAGGAAACACTTAATATAAATGGAATACTTTTCCGATTAATAGATACTGCAGGTATACGTGAGCATACAAGCGATATTATTGAAACTATAGGTATAGGCAGGAGTTTACAAGCTATGAAACAAGCAGATGTAGTGGTTTACATATTTGATATAGCAGAGAATACTATTGAAGACATTTCAACACACATTGCAGATTTTTCTAAAGAACAGAGTAAGTATCTACTAGTTGCTAACAAGATAGACCAAGCTGATGGAATAAAGATAACTAAACTAAAAGAGCTCTTTAAGGAGGTATTACCTATTTCAGCAAAAAATAAAGAATATATAGATCTTATAAAAAATGCTTTATATGTATTGTCTATAGGTGAAAACATGCAACTGGAGGGAACTATTATTACTAATGCCCGTCATTTTTCCTCGCTTCAACTTGTGATGGCTGCACTGGTTGACATAAAAAATGGGATGCAGGAGAGGATATCCGGTGATCTTTTATCATTGGATATTCGCAGATGTTTGTATTATATAGGAGAGATAACAGGAGAGATAACCACTGAGGATAAGCTTGATTACATATTCAGTAAATTTTGCATAGGTAAATAATTTCCTTACTTTTTTAAGGCGTTTTAAGCATATTTCATCATCCTTAAGGATTTTATAATTTAGCTTCTAAAGGCAAATAGTTATATATTTGCATGCGCCATTCTGCATTATATTTTATTTAATATATATAGTATTAATAGCTTTTGCAAGCGACTAAAAAGATCATATGAAGCAATTGTTTTATCTGTTTACCGTAATTACTATTGTTTTTTTATGTTCGTGCGGCAACTCTAAAAAGTTGACTTATTTTAATGATCTAGGTGATTCTTCTACTATTTATTCTGCAATACCCAAAAGAGCCGAACCTGTAGTGCAGATAGGTGATATATTAGCGATAACTGTAAGTAGTTTGAATGCTGAGTCTAATCAACTTTTTAATAAAGGAAGCATGCCTAATAATCAATCGGTTACAACATTAGGTGGATTAGCAAGCAGCGGCGATGGCTATTTAGTCAATAATGATGGTAATATCAGCTTCCCGGTACTAGGGCAGATAAAGCTTGTTGGTTTGACAAGAGAACAGGTTAGGAGAAAAATGGTAGAAGAATTAAGCACCTTTGTTAAAGACCCGATTGTAAGTATTCGCTTTAATAACTTTAGAATTACAGTAGTAGGTGAAGTAAATAAGCCGGCAACCTTTGTGGTACCCAATGAAAAAATTAGTATCATAGAGGCTTTAGGTATGGCGGGCGATATGACTGCCTATGGCAAAAGAAACAACGTGTTGTTGATTAGAGAGGAAAACGGACAAAGAACAATGGTTAGAATCAACCTTAATAACCATGATGTTTTAAATTCACCCTATTATTACTTAAAACAGAATGATGTGATTTATGTAGAGCCAACTAAATATAGGGACCCATCTGGTGCAAGGAACTTCCAAATAATCTCTATTACATTATCCATTATTTCTATTGTAACGCTGATCGTCACAAGATTTGGCGTTGTTAATTAATACTAATTAGCTTCATGAACGAAGATATATCAAGCGTTTCAAGAGAAAGAGAAATTGATTTTAAGTCTATTCTTAATTATTACCTACGCAACTGGATATGGTTTTTAGTAGCGCTGATTGTGGCGTTTCTTGTAGCATTCTTATATCTCAGATACACATCCTCTGAATATAATGTAAGTACCAAGGTATTGATTAAGGGCGAGAACGGAGGAGAGAATTCTCTTTTTGCCGATTTAGAATCATTTCAAAATAATCAGAATATAAGTAATGAAATCCAGGTCTTGAAGGGTAAGACACTAATGCAACGCGTTATTGGTGAATTAAATTTCAATACCTCATGCTTCACTGAAGGTAAAATAAAGCGCACTGAATTATATGGAGAAGCACGGCCGATAGCTACTACTGTGAGCTGGATGGATGAAAATGCCGCTGGTTTAACGGTTAAGCTCATCTTAAAGAGTGGTGATAAATTTATATTGCAAGATTCATTGGGTAAGGCAGAAATTCCTTTTGGAAAGGAAATAAGAAGGCCTTACGCAATATTTACCATTACAAAGTCTAATTGGACAAAAGCAATTTCTGATAATGTCATTGATTTAAGGTTTAATAGTATAAGTAATCTTGCCTATAAGTACAATGCCTTGCTGAAAGTTGAAACAATTAATCCAGACGCGAGTGTATTAAATATATCCTTGGTTGATGTAATACCAGAAAAAGCGGAAGATATTCTAAATAAACTTGTTGAAGTATATAATAGAGAAGCTATTGAGGATAAAAATCAAATTGCGGCAAATACAGTTAAATTTATTGATGAAAGGCTGAATTATTTGGTAACAGAGTTATCGCAGGTTGAACGCAATGTTGAGAACTATAAGAAAAAAAATCAAATAGCGGATGTTAGTGTTGAGGCACAACAATATTTGCAAGACGCAAGCGAATATAACAGGAAGTTAGCTGAATATGAAACCCAAATATCGATCCTTGAATCTATAGAGCGGTATATGAAAGCTGATGGCAACCGTAATCAGCTAGTGCCAAGTTCATTAGGGTTACAAGATATTACCCTTGCAAGCCTTATAAATAAATTTAACGAGCAGCAACTAGAAAGGCAAAGACTCTTACGTACTGTACAAGAGGGAAGCCCATTAGTAACTGGCGTAAATGAGCAACTAAATAGCCTCAGGGTTAATATATTAGAAAATCTGGGGAATATTAAGCGTTCACTTATTATTACTCGTAATGATCTTGAAGCGAGTTCTGGTAAATCAAGGTCAAGAATACAAAGCGTGCCTTCCATAGAGCGTAATCTACTGGAGATTCAACGCCAGCAAGGCATAAAGGAAACTTTATACTCCTATTTGCTACAGAAAAAAGAAGAGGCTTCGATATCATTAGCTGCTACAATTTCTAATTCACGGATTATAGATAAAGCAATAGCTGATAAAGCACCTGTTTTTCCTAAAAAAGGGATGATTTATCTGTATGCGCTTAGCATTGGTCTAGGTATTCCTATAATTGTTTTATATCTGCGCAATGCATTAAATGATAAAGTACAGTCAGTTGATGATATTCAGAAGATAATGGATATAGCAGTATTAGGTGAAATATCGCATAGTGATAATGATAATGTACTTGTTGTAACAGAGAATCGACGCAGTGAGATAGCTGAACTTTTCAGGTTGATACGTACAAATCTTCAATTTGCTGGCGGGGGTAATCAGGTGATTATTGTTACATCCAGTATGAGTGGTGAGGGTAAAACTTTCTTTACCATTAATCTGGGTGCAAGTCTTGCTATAACCGGCAAAAAAGTTGTTTTACTTGAGTTTGATATCCGTAAGCCAAAGTTATTTAAAGACTTAGGGTTTGGTGGTAATACCCAAGGCATAACGAATTACCTGGTAAGCAACGATGTTACTATTGATCAACTACTGACGCCCGTTAAAGATGTGCCTGGTTTATATGCAATAGCTGCGGGGCCGTTGCCACCTAATCCTTCAGAATTGTTGATGAATCCTAAAATTGAGATTCTAATAAACGAACTGAAAAATCAATTTGACCATATTATTATAGATACATCCCCGGTTGGCCAAGTAGCAGATGCTTTTGCACTGAGCAAGTTTGCCAATCTAGGTTTATATATGGTAAGGTATAACTATACTTTCAAGCAACAGCTACACATTATTAAAGACATAAAAGAGAATGGTAAAATAAAGCCATTGATGTTGGTGATGAATGATGCTAAGAAAGAAAATACATACGGTTATGGCTATGGTTATGGCTATGGTTATGGTTATGGTTATGGTGAAGAAAACAATGTGCCAGGTATAATGGAGAAATTCAGAAAAAAATTTAAAAGAAAATAATTTATAAACAGAAAATGATTTTATCTGATAAAAAAGTTTTAGTTACAGGTGCTGATGGTTTCATTGGTTCGCATCTTGTAGAGCAGCTAATACAAGAAGGTTGTAAGGTAAAAGCGTTTTGTTATTATAATTCCTTCAACAGTTGGGGCTGGCTGGATACTTTACCGCAGCAAATTCTTGATCAGATAGAAGTGTTTACCGGCGATATTCGCGACCCTAATGGTGTGCGTACTGCTATGAAGGGCGTAGATGTAGTATTTCACCTTGCAGCATTAATTGCTATACCATTTAGTTACCATTCCCCCGATTCTTATATTGATACGAACGTAAAGGGTACACTTAATATAGTGCAGGCGGCAAAAGATCTTGGTATTGAAAGAGTATTGGTTACATCTACATCGGAAGTGTATGGAACTGCACAGTATATACCTATTGATGAAAAGCATCCGCGCCAACCGCAATCACCATATTCAGCATCTAAAATTGGTGCAGACTGTATAGCAGATTCATTCTACCGCAGTTTTGATTTGCCACTTACAATAGTTCGTCCGTTCAATACATTTGGGCCAAGACAATCTGCGAGGGCAGTAATACCTACCATTATCACTCAGTTGCTGAATGGTATGGAGGAAATAAAATTGGGCGATATTACCCCAACCCGCGATCTGTTGTATGTAAAGGATACCGCTAATGGCTTTATCGAAATAGCTAAATCAGATAAACTTATCGGACACGATTGCAACATTGCTACACAATCTGAAATAACCGTTGGCGATCTTGCACAAGAGCTTATCAATCAGATAAATCCTAAAGCAATAATCATCTCTGATGAACAAAGGCTGCGCCCTGAAAAATCAGAAGTGTTCCGTTTGTATGGCTCAAACAGCAAGATAAAAGAATACACCAACTGGCAGCAAAAATATAGCTTGAAAGAAGGTTTAGCCGAAACTGTTACTTGGTTTAGCAATAAAGAAAACCTGAAACAGTATAAAGCCGGTATCTATAATATTTAATCATGGCAGAAAAATTTGAGCAGATAGTTTCTTTTATTAAGGAACAATTCCCTCAAAAAAGTTTTATTCCGTTACATGAACCATTGTTTATTGGCAATGAACGGAAATATGTAATGGATGCGATTGATTCGACATTTGTTTCTTCAGTTGGCGCTTACGTTAATCGCTTTGAAGAAATGATGGCCGAAATAACAGGCGCTAAACATGCAATAGCAATTGTAAATGGTACAAATGCATTGCACATGGCGTTACTGTTGGCCAATGTGAAAAGAGAAGATGAAGTGATTTGCCAGGCACTGACCTTCATTGCAACTGCTAATGCTATCAGTTACATAGGGGCTAAACCTGTGTTTTTAGACGTAGATAAAGATACCTTAGGCTTATCTCCTGAATCACTAAGATCGTTTCTGCAAAACCATACTGAGAAGAAAGCCGATGGGTTTACTTACAATAAGTTAACAAGCAAAAGAATAGCTGCTTGTGTGCCTATGCATACCTTTGGCCTGCCATGCAGGATAGATGAGATAGCTGCTATTTGTGATGATTGGAATATAGTTTTGGTTGAAGACGCAGCAGAATCATTGGGTAGCTATTACAAAGGCAAACATACAGGTGTATTTGGCAAGATTGGCATATTTAGTTTCAACGGTAATAAAACAGTGACTTGTGGTGGTGGTGGTGCATTGGTTACTAATGATGATGACCTGGCAAAAAGAGCAAAGCATTTAACCACGCAGGCAAAAGTGCCGCATAAATGGGAGTTCGTACACGATGAGATTGGCTATAATTACCGTATGCCAAACCTAAATGCAGCCTTGGCATGTGCCCAATTAGAACAGCTTAAGCCATTTGTAGAGAATAAAAGAGAATTAGCAGAAAAGTATAAGACCTTTTTTGCAACGGAAGGAACTTCATTTATTGATGAACCGGAGAATAGTAAAGCTAATTATTGGTTGAATGCTGTGGTGTTGAATGACCTGGAAGAGCGAAATGCATTTTTAGAATATACAAATAGCAATGGTGTTATGACCCGCCCTGTTTGGGAGCTAATGTACCGGTTGCCAATGTTTAAGAATTGCCAGAAAGATGAAATGGTGAATAGCAATTGGCTGGCAGATAGAATAGTTAATATACCAAGTAGCGTAAGAGCAAATTAATTGTGGAAGCAAAACTCATATTATTAGGTGGCGGCGGTCATTGCAAATCTTGCATTGATGTAATTGAGAGCGCCGGTAATTATGAGATAGCAGGTATACTTGATAAAGAAGAATCCCTCCACACATCTATATTGAGATACAAAGTTATTGGCGCCGACAAGGATATTCTTCAATATCATGAAAAGGGCTACCACTTTTTAATAACTGTTGGGCAGATAAAAAATGCCAACATCCGTAAAAAGCTTTTTAAAACACTTACAGATATAGGTGCTGTTATTGCAACAATAATTTCCCCACATGCAAAGGTTTCAAAATATGCGACGTTGGGTAAAGGAACTATTGTAATGCATAATGCCACAGTAAATGCAGCTGCAAGAATTGGCGATAATGTTATTATAAATACCGGTGCTAATATCGAACACGATGCTGCTATTGGTAATGACTGCCATATTTCTACAAACGCAGTAATAAACGGCGATTGTGTTATTGGTAACGAAGTTTTTATAGGTAGTAATGCAACTATATCAAGCCAGGTAGAAATCGGTGACAATGTCGTTATTGGTGCAGGAGCAGTAGTCTATAAGAATATTAAACAGCAGGGTACCTATGCTGGTAATCCTGCAAAAATTATAAGCTAATGCAAAGAACACTTATTATAGCAGAGGCTGGTGTTAATCATAATGGTAATTTAGATAACGCAGTAAAGCTGATAGACGCTGCAGTAGAGGCAGGTGTGGATTATGTAAAGTTTCAAACATTTAAGGCTGAAAAGCTGGTATCTAAGTCAGCTCAAAAAGCAGAATATCAAAAACAGAATACAGGCAACGAAACTGAGAGTCAATTACAAATGTTGCAAAAGCTTGAGCTTTCTGAAAGAGATCATGAATACCTGATAGACTATTGCAAATCGAAAGGTATCAAGTTCTTTTCTACAGCTTTCGATCTGGATTCGCTTGCATACTTATCTAAAATAGGCCTGACCCTGGTTAAGATACCATCAGGCGAGATCACTAATCTGCCTTATTTACGTAAGGCTGCATCTTTGTTCTCTGAAGTTATACTCTCAACAGGTATGGCTACTATGCAAGAGATAAAAGACGCCATGAATGTGTTTCTTGAATCGGGTATAGGAAAAGAGAAGATTACTATTCTGCATTGCAATACAGAATACCCTACCCCAATGCAGGATGTAAACCTGAACGCAATGCTGCATATTCAGAAAGAATTTGGAACAGCAGTAGGCTATTCAGATCATACAATGGGTATTGAGGTACCTATAGCAGCAGTAGCATTAGGCGGCACTGTTATCGAAAAGCATTTTACGCTTGATAAGAACATGCCGGGTCCTGATCATATAGCATCGTTAGAGCCAGATGAATTGAAAGCGATGGTATCAGCTATACGTAATCTTGAAGCTGCACTATCAGGCAACGGAGTGAAAGAGCCTTCTGCATCAGAAAAGAAGAATATGGCTATTGGCCGCAAAAGCCTGGTTGCTAGTACAGACATAAAAAAAGGTGAGGTATTTACTGAACAGAATGTTACTGTGAAGAGGCCCGGTACAGGAATATCGCCTATGAAATGGGATAGTGTGATGGGGTTGACTGCTAAACAAGATTTTTCAGAAGATCAACTTATCGAATTGTAAGCAATGGAATTAGAGCAATATAAATCAGGTGACGAAGTTCAGATATTAGACCTTTTTCATAAGGCCTTTGGGAAAGAGCTGTCACATGAATTTTGGAAGTGGCGCTTTGCAGATAACCCTTTTTTTGAACCACATTTAATAAACCTGATGTGGGAAGGGGAGGTACTGGCAGGACACTACGCAGTATCGGCAAGTGAAATAGTAATGAATGGTAAAACATATCTGACAAGCCTATCGGGTACTACAATGACACACCCTGATTTTGCAGGCAAAGGTATTTTTACCGATCTGGCCTTAACCCTGTACGATAGGATTGCACAAGACTATGGTGTGAATATGGTATTAGGTTTTCCTAATAAAAACTCACATTACGGGTTGGTGAAAAAGATAGAATGGAAAGATGTAGCAATACTTCCAACCTTATCTATCAATTCAGGTAAACTGAAAAATACTGCTAACGATAATGTAAGGCGGATTGAGCGCTTTACTGAAGCGCATAGCTCATTTGCTAATAGCTCGATTGAAGAACTAGGGTTTTCAATATATACCAACAGGTCAGCGAAATATCTTAACTGGAGATATCTTGATTGTCCGATAAATGATTATAACTGTTTTGAATACATCGAAGATGGTACTATAAAAGGCATCATCATAACTAAGCGGTTTGCATCTTTTACTACGCCCGGCGAATTTGAGATTGATATTGTAGAAGTTTTCTGTAATGCAAATATTGGTGTGCTCGATGTACTCATGACTGCTGTAAATTATTTTTATAATATCAAGGGTAATGCGTTCAGTAAAATGAATATGTGGATGTCGGTTTTAGATGCAAGGCATCTGCTGCTGGAAAAACTTGGTTTCAGTATTGGGCTGCCACTCACATTTATGTGCACCAAAGCATTTAAGCCGGGGTTTGAAGCGATTTATAATTATCAAAACTGGTATATCTCTATGGGAGATTCAGATGTTTATTAATTAAGAGCATGAACAAAAGGAAGATAATAGCGGTAACAGGTGCCAGGTCAGATTATGATCTGCTGTTTAAGGTATATGAAAAACTGAATGCTGATGACAGGTTCGATTTTTCAATTATCATAACAGGTCCCAACCTGTCCGATACATTTGGATATACCGCAAAGAATATTGAGAATGATAATTTTCGCATAGCAGGTAAAATATTTAATCTGGTCGATTCGAACCAAAAAGTGGGCAGGGCTGTTTCAGTGGGATATCAAATACCATCGCTGGCACATATTCTTTTGCAGGAGCAACCTGATATTGTTTTAGTGGCCGGCGATAGGGAAGAAGCAATTACTGTTACGCTTACTTGTGCCTATATGGATATTGCTGTTGCACACTTTTTTGGTGGTGATATTGCGAAAGATGGTAACATTGATAATTCGGTACGCTATGCAGCAAGTAAATTTGCGCATATACATTTCCCTTCATTACCAGAACATAGAAATACCTTATTAAAACTAGGTGAAGATGATTGGAGGATATTTGTTGTAGGTAATCCTGCTCTCGATCGCCTTTTGTCTGTTGAAAACTTATCGCCTGCTGATACCTTTTCAAGGATCACAGATAATAAGAACATTTTGGACTATTGTGTGTTGATACAACACTCTATAATAACACAGGTAGAAGAACAAGCAGCACATATAAGGATAACACTTGACAGTGTACTGAAAACAGGATTGCATTGCTTTATCAATTATCCGAATTCTGATGCCGGTAACAATGCCATTATACTTGCTTACCAGGAGTATGTACAGAAATATCCCGACAAATTTACGCTATTCAAAAACCTGGATCGAACTACTTATGTGAACCTGCTGAAAAATGCATTGTTCCTTATTGGCAATTCCAGCTCTGGTTTGGTAGAAGTAGGTTCTCTGGGCTTACCTGCAATAAATGTAGGCGAGCGTCAGCGTGGCCGCCTGCATGGCGATAACGTAATATTTGTTGATAATGATGAGCAGCAAATATTAAAAGCAATTGATACTGTTTTGCACGATCAGCCATTCAGAGATAAGGTAGCACAGAAAATCAACCCTTATGGTGATGGTAACTCTTCGCAAAAGGTTATAGATGTTCTGGCGAGTATTGAATTAGGAAATAAATTATTACATAAGAATATTACGTATTAGTTTTACGAAACATATAATTACTCATGTTTACAATAGGTCAAAAAGCAAGCATCACTAAAACTTTCTCGGAAGAAGAAGTACTTGATTTTTCAAAAAAATCGATGGATGATAATCCTATTCATTTCGATAAAGAATATGCAGCTACTTCGCGTTTCAAACAGCGCATTGTACAAGGTCCTTTTGTGGCATCATTAATTGGTGGTATACTGGGTTCTAAGCTTCCTGGGCCTGGTACTATATACATCAATCAAACAACTAACTTTTTACTGCCTGTATATATCGGTGAAACTGTGACGGCTCATGCAGAAATAGCATCTGTAAGAGAGGATAAACCGGTAATTAAATTGCGCACCTGGGTTGAAAAGGAAAGTGGTGAAAAGGTGATAGAAGGCGAAGCAACGATATTGTTTTTAGGCGCATAACACAACAAAAATGAAGAACGTAATTGTAATATCTGCACACCCGGACGATGAAATATTAGGTGCAGGCGGTGCAATATTAAAGCATATAGCCAATGGTGATAAAGTTTATTGGTTAATAACAACCAATGTATTTGAATCGCAAGGCTTTTCTAAAGAGCGTGTAGAAAGCAGGCAGAAAGAAATAGAAAGAGTGGCTGAAAGTGTTGGCATCACTAAAACATTTAAGCTTACTTATCCTACTATGACTTTGTCAAGCAGCTCCTTGATAAAATTGGTACCTGAAGTATCGGCAATATTTACTGAAGTTAAACCTGAAATAATTTATTGTCTTAACCGTTCGGATGCGCATTCCGATCACCGCATTACTTTCGATGCTGTGATGGCATGTACAAAATCTTTCAGATATCCATTTATTAAGCAGGTGCTATTATATGAATGTATATCAGAAACTGAATTTGCACCGGCTGTACCTGAGAAAGTATTTATGCCTAACTACTTCATCGATGTCTCTTCATATTTCGATAAAAAGATCGAAATAATGAAAATATACGAATCTGAATTAGGTGAGCACCCCTTCCCAAGGAGTGTAAGAAATATGGAAGCACTGGCAACATTTCGTGGTGCTAGCGTAGGTGTAGAATATGCAGAGGCTTTCCAACTTGTAAAATTCATCGATAAATAATGAGCAATCTTATAGACCATATAATCCATAAAGATGAAACTGTACGTGCTGCGTTAACGAAACTGAATAACCTGGGGTCTGATGCTATTTTGTTTGTTGTTGACGACGACAGGAAATTAATGGGTTCATTAACAGATGGAGACCTTCGTAGAGGGTTTATTAATAATTTAGATTTCGAAGATCCGTTATCGAATTTTATTCAGAAGAATCCTGTGTTCATCACTAAAGGCCATTATGATCTCGATCAACTCGAAACTTACAAGAATAGAAATTTTAAAATAATTCCTATACTCGATAATGATCACTGTATAGTTGATATTATCAATTTCAGGATTCAGAAAACGATAATACCCGCTAATGCCGTACTTATGGCTGGTGGTAAAGGGAAAAGATTATTGCCGCTGACTGCTAATACCCCTAAGCCATTACTAAAGATTGGTGATAAACCTATTATTGAATACAATATCGATAGACTTATCAGTTACGGTATTAAAAATATTCACTTAAGTATAAATTATCTGGGCGAGCAACTTGTTGAATATTTTGGTGATGGCAATAATAAAAATGCTAACATCAAATATGTAAAAGAATCGAAACCGCTAGGTACGGTGGGTTCAGTATTGCTGATAGATGAACATGAGTATGATGATATACTCATAATGAATAGCGACTTGCTAACTAATATAGATTTTGCTGATTTTTTTGCGACGTATAAAAAGGCTAATGCTGATATGGCTGTGGCAGCTACCTCTTATTTTGTAGATGTGCCCTACGCAGTGCTTGAAACTGATACAGAAAATAATGTACGTTCTTTAAAAGAAAAGCCCAGGTACACTTATTATTCTAATGCAGGTATTTACCTTCTGAAAAAAAGTCTGTTAGAAAAAATACCTAAAGATGATTTCTTCGATATAACCGATCTGATGGATATCATTTTGAAGGAAAAAAGAAAAATGGTTACCTATCCTATCACAGGCTATTGGTTAGATATTGGCAAGCACGAAGATTTTAAAAAAGCACAGGAAGACATAAAGCACATAATATTTTAGTATGTATGAAATAAATAAGAACTCTTCATACGCTATAGATGCGGTTAGGGGTGTTTCTGCGCAACTAGTTTTAGTGGGGCATAGCTTGTCATTTTTTGGTTTTTATACAGCGCATCCCAAACTACCAATTATTCAAAACCTTGGCGTAGTAATATTTTTTATTCTTTCAGGCTTCCTTATTATTTCTACTATACTTCGCCGTGGTGATGGGTATAGTTTTAAAGACTATTTTATCGATCGCTTTTCTCGCATTTATGTAGCATATATTCCTGCCTTGATATTTGTATTACTGATGGATAGAATATTTCTTGGCGCAACAAATGAATTTACAAACCAGAGCGATTGGTTTGTGTTTGCAGGCAATACCCTGATGTTTCAAAACCACCCGCTTATTAATGCGATATCTCCTAAAGAGATAGAGGCATTTGGATCTGGCAGGCCATTCTGGACTGTTGCTATTGAGTGGTGGATATACCTGCTTGTGGGGTTTGTTTTTATTTACCTGAAAACAAAAAAGCTGTTTACCCCCAAAAACCTTTTTTTGTTTTTATTAGTCTTAATTGTTCCATTATATAATATAATAGGTCGTGGACAGGGATTAGTAATAACATGGATATTCGGAGCCCTGGTGGTTTATTTTGCTACGCTGAATGTGAAGTACAATACAAAGTATGTCTTATTGCTGATGGGTATATGTTGTGTTGCGTGGTTAATGCGGACACTGAAATTTTCAGAACAAGATCAATATGACATGGGTATTTCATTTATTGCAGCAGTTTTCTTCTTGCTATTGCTAAAGCTGGCAGAGGTTAGAAATTGGGCCACAGATATGAATAAGCATGTAAAGTCCTTTTTCATACTTATTGCTAATTATTCATATTCTCTATATCTCGTACACTATACTATAATAATAATACTTGGAAAGTATTTGCCTAAAAATCAAAATGTGTTTGTACAGTTCGCAATATTATTTTTCACTTCAAACATTATTGCATTCATTTTTTATAGTATGACGGAGAAGCACACATACCGATTTAAAAACTTCTTAAAAAACAGGCTACCATGAATGTATTAATAACTATCTGTGCTCGTGGTGGTTCAAAAGGTATACCGGGTAAGAATGTTAAGGAGTTGAACGGTAAACCTCTTATTTATTATACAATTGAAACCGCTGAGAAATTCCGGGGACTAGGTTATTCAGTAGATATCATCCTATCGACAGAATCGGCTGAAATAAAAAAAATTGTAGAAGCTGGTAATTACTCTATAGATACATCTTATACAAGACCGGAAGAGCAGGCAACAGATACAGCAGGTAAACTGGATGTGATAATTAATGCTATGAACTATAGCGCTGAAAAGAATCGCAAAGAATATGATTTTGTAATTGATATGGATGTAACGTCGCCATTGAGGAATGCAAAAGATATTCAAAATGCATTGGTGTTATTACAGAATGATGCTGAGGCGAACAATATATTTTCAGTAAGTCCCGCTAATAGAAATCCATATTTTAATATGGTAGAAGAGGATGGCAACGGGTATTACAAACTTTGTAAAGAAGGAAAGTTTTTAACCAGGCAATCTGCCCCCAAGGTGTATGATATGAATGCATCGTTCTACATCTTTAAAAAGATGTTTTTTGATAAAAATCTTAGAACCGCTATTAACGATCGTACATTAATTTATGAAGTGCCGCATTTATGTTTTGATCTCGATCATAATATCGATTTCGAATTTATGAGTTATTTATTGGCAACAGGTAAACTAGATTTTACATTGTAATGAAAGTGCTTATTGTTGGTTTGGGGTCTATTGCACAAAAGCATATTGCAGCGCTGAAAAGCGTGTACAATGATCCTGAGATATATGCATTACGTTCAAGTCAATCGGCAAATATTGTTGAAGGTGTGCAGAACGTATATGATATTTCAGAGATTAGCAGTTTAAACATTGATTTTGTAATCATCTCTAATCCAACATCAGAGCATAAAACCAGTATTGAAAAACTACTTCCTTTCAAGCTGCCAATGTTTATTGAAAAGCCTCTTTTTAGTGAATTAGGGCAAGAAGCTTTAATACAACAAATTTATAATGCCGGTATTGCAACGTATGTTGCTTGTAATCTCAGGTTTTTAGAATGTCTTACTTTCGCGAAAGAATATGTGCGTGCTAAGAGAATAAACGAGGTGAATATATATTGTGGGTCATATTTACCTAACTGGAGGCCAGGTGTGGATTTTAGGAAGGTATATAGTGCTAATGCAGAAATGGGAGGAGGAGTGCATATCGATCTCATTCACGAAATAGATTATGCACATTGGCTATTTGGGCAACCACTAAGCGTGCATTCAATTAAAAGAAATGTTTCATCGCTTGAGATCACTGCAGTTGATTATGCAAATTTTGTTTTGCAATACGATCAGTTTACTGTTGGAATAGTGCTAAACTATTACAGAAAAGACTCAAAGCGAACTTGTGAAATAGTTTGTGAAGATGGGACACTATTGGTGGATTTACTTGGCAATACAGTCGCCTGGAATGACGAAGTAATTTTCAAATCTGATAAAAATATTATCAGCACATATCAGGATCAGATACAGTTTTTTGATAAACAGATTTTAACTGGCAAATCAAACTTTAATAACGTAGCAGAAGCATATCAAATACTTAAGGCATGTCTACAAGTAAATTTAAAGATAAAGTAATAATAGTTACAGGTGCAAATGGTTTGATTGGCAGGCCATTGACAAGCCAGCTTAGGGCAACGGGTGCAAAGCTGGTTTGTGCAGACATAAATATTGAACCAGATGAAAACACTGACATTTTTAAATGCGATGTAACAAATCCGGCTTCTGTTAAGCAATTAGTAGAACAAGTAATAAGCAAATACGGGCGCATTGATGGATTGGTAAACAATGCATATCCGCGTACAGCAGACTGGGGAACCAAATTTGAAGACATACCACTTGAGTCTTGGCAAAAAAATGTGGATACGCAGATGAACAGCGTGTTTTATATGTGTCAACTGGTATTAAAGCATATGCAAGCTCAAAGTTCAGGTTCTATTGTTAATATAGGCTCTATTTACGGTGTAGTAGGTAACGACTTTACTATTTATGAAGGATATGGAGGCACATCACCTGCAGCGTATGCTGCTATTAAAGGTGGAATAATAAATTTCACAAGATACTTGGCATCTTATTATGGCAAGTATAATATTAGAGTAAACTGTGTATCACCTGGTGGCATTAGGGAAAATCAGCATCCTAGTTTTATTGAACGTTACGAAAGCAAATCACCATTAAAAAGAATGGCGAATGCTGAAGAGATGGCTCCGGCAATAATGTTCCTCCTTTCTGAAGATGCCTCATACATTACGGGTCACAACCTGATGGTTGATGGAGGATGGACAGCAATATAATAATAACGAATGCTTAAAAAGCTTTTTTCGCATACTGCAATTTATGGGCTAGCACCTCAAATAACGCTCATTGTCAATTTCTTTACACTGCCAATCATTACAAAGGATTTGACGGCAACTGATTTTGGTGTGTCTGGTACTCTTACGGCTTATACCAGTGCCATATCTGTACTTGCAATTTTGGGTCTTCGTGTAGTATTGGTAAATAGTTTCTACAAATCACCAGAACAGTATAAATGGGCGTGGAGGCAGATATATGGATTTCTTACTCTTTGGAATATTATCTATGCCCTTATACTTGGCTTGCTCGTATATTTTGCTGTGCCTGCCGTAGCAGAAAAACATAAATGGATAATTGTCTTTCTAAATGTTACGCCATTGGTTTTTTTCGGCCAAACAGCCATTATCGGTCGCACATTTTATCAGCTAAAGCAAAAACCGTTTCAAATAGCAATACGAAGTTTAGTATTTGGAGTATTGACAATAGGTCTAAATATTATTTTTATTACAGGCTATAAGATGGGTTATATGGGGTGGTTTTGGTCTGCCTTTATTGTGGGCGTGTTAACTAATGTTTCTTACTGGTATCCCATAAATAAGAAGTTGAAATTATCGCCAATTTTCAATTTTAAAAAGCGCTTCATAAAACAATCGTTAAAAGTGAGTCTGCCAACTGTTCCTCATTTTTATGCGGGATATCTGTTAAATAGCTCGGATAGATTGGTTATGGACCAGCTAGGTATTAGTACCACTGATTTGGGTAAATATAGTGCCGCTAATACATTTGGTACGCTGATGGATGGGTTTTCAACTGCAACTGGCTGGGCTATTGGTCCCCTTGTAAATGAAAGGTTCAAAGTAAAAGACGACCTGGGTGCAAGAAACATTATCTTTTTACTTCAAATTGTTTTTTGGGGGCTCACATTTGTAGCATGTATCTGGTTGAAAGAGATTTTTCATTTAATGATTAGCAATGCAGAGTTAAGTAAAACTTATCCTCTTGGCATAGTGATGATAATGTCGTTCAACTACAGGCCAATGTATTTTGGCTCTGTAAACAAATTATTCTTTTATGAAAAGACTAACCTGTTATGGCAAATAACATTGATAGCAGGTATATTTAATGTTGTGCTTAATTTAATTCTTGTGCCTATAGTAGGGTATGAAGTAGCAGCATTTACAACTTTTGTTGCTTTTATGTATATGGGCTTTGCCGGTTTCTTTTATAAGACATTCAGGCAAATCAATACAGTTAATTATCATCCCATTTTATGGCTGGTAGGAAATGTAATACTTCTGGGTGCAGCTTATCTTGTAGTTGAATTGGGTATCATTTATAAAGTGGTTATCTCTATAGTTGCGCTTGCTATATCAGTACAATACATTAGAAAACTAAATAAAACTTTGTAATGGATTTTAATAGCAGGGAAGAACTCATTAATTTTTTAAGTACAATAGAACGTAAGTATCCTGTAGATACATGGCAGGCTTATGGGGTTGATCTTTGGCCAATACTTAAAATACAATTGTTCTTCTCCGTATTTAAACAAGCAAACGAACCTTTACCCAAAAAAGAAAGGTATATACGTTTTATCAATAAAGTTTTTAAAAAGGTAAATGCTTTAGCAGGTCAGTATAATGTACCTAAAGCAGCAGCTTTGATGAAAAATCTGAAAATAGAGAAGTCAGATATTGCATTTGCCGCACCAGCAACAACAAGAGTCAATTGGAAAAATAAGTCATTTAGTAGGTATTTCGATCCTATAATGGATGATTTACAACAAGAAGGTATCAAATCATTTCACTACGACTATCTAAGAATAAGCCTTGATAATTCTTATAAAAAAGAAAGACTGCTCGACGTTACAAGTCTGTATCCTTACTTTCAGTTAAAACATAAAGCTGCTGTTCAAATCGATCTTTCAAAACATAAAGATCTTGAAGCCTGTCTCGATGAGATCAATAATAGGTATCATCTAAGCAAGAGTGATATTGTGAAGAAATTAAACAATAATCTTACTGACATATTGATATGGAAAGAGCTTTGGAAACATGTTTTCAGTATACAGCAGCCTAAGATAAGTTTATGCATCTGTTACTATAGTAATCCTATGTTTGGTATGTGTGTTGCAGCTGCAGAGGTAGGTATTCGCACAGTAGATATGCAGCATGGGGGTCAGGGATATTTACATCCAGCCTACTATTTTGCTAACGTAAAAAAAGGCGGTTATAACACTGTGCCCAATTACTTTTGGTCTTGGGATGCGACATCTTTCGATTCATTACAACAGTGGTTGCCTAAAGACAAAACGCATAGCGCTATACTGGAAGGTAATCCCTGGATAGATTATGTGGCAAACGAAAGCCTTGAAGAATATGTGAGTGACAAAAGAAAAAAGATATTGCTGACACTGCAGGTAGGTCTTATACCATTATTGCCTCATTTTGTTGTTGATGCAATAAGAAAAACAACTGATGAGTATGTTTGGTGGTTGAGGTTACACCCAAGAATGACATCAGAGGAAATAAAGCAAATTGTTGCGCTCTTAAAAAAAGAACGGCTTTTTCACAAGGTAGAAATGAAGTTGGCTACCGATTTGCCTTTGCCAATATTGCTAAATAATTCTGTAGCACATCTGTCAAGCTACTCCGGTAGTATTAATGAAGCTGCTATGATGAGTGTGCCGCTGAATATTATTATTCATGAAATTGGGAAAACTACATATACTGGTTTAATAGATAATAAATTAGCAGTATATTTTGATCCTGCAGTCGATGGAAACCTTTTCGACTATATTACAAACCATGAAAAGCAAATAACAGAAGGCGTAAAGAAAGAAACGATGAAGAGAGATTACAAAAAGATAATAAATGAACTTATTTAAGCGGGCTCAATATTTCATTAATAGAGTACTTGAGCATATCATTTACAGCGCAAATTTTATTGCGCTTACTAAAAATGGTAATATCAATAAAAAGGTAAAGTTAAAGGGTGCCAGGATATATGGAGATGTATCTATTGCCGAAGGCTGTAAGATTATAGATGGGGTTATAATAAAAACTTTATCTTCCATTACAATTAAAAGATATAGTTCTATTAATGGTCCGAACACAGATTTGCTTTCCTACATCAACCCTATAACAATTGGTTCATTTTGCAGCATTGCACGCAATGTAAGCATGCAAGAATTCAATCATAACTATAAAACAATAACAAGTTATCACATCAACAGAAATGTTTTTGGGCACGAAAAGCGAACTGATATATATTCAAATGGCCCTATAGAAATTGGTAACGATGTATGGATAGGTACACATTGTGTTATACTGTCAGGGTCTAAAATTGGCAACGGCGCTATTGTGGCAGCCAACAGTGTTGTTATAGGTGAAATTCCCCCTTATGCTATTGCCGGTGGCAATCCTGCTAAAGTGCTTAAATATAGGTTTGATGAGGAGACTATAGATTTGTTACAAAAAATCTCCTGGTGGGATTGGAGTATAGAAAAGATAAAAAGGCATGAATACCTTTTTAAAGATGATATAAGTAAAGAAAGGTTAAAGAAATTTTTATTAGAAAATAACGACTAAATGAAAATAGTCTATATCGTCGATTTTTCTGTTGAAGGGAATTCAGGCAAACATAAGGCAACCCGTGAAAAAGCACATGCACTGAAAGCATTACTTGGAGAAGAAAACGTTGATTTTTATTATCCTAAGGGTAGTAAAAAGGGCATCGCCAAGTATTTAGGCAGCATGGTTTTCGATGTACAACTATTTGCGAAACTGTTATTCAGGAAAGGCGATTATAAAGTTGTGATGCGTGTATTGTTTTTACCACTTACGCGACTATTGTTTTATATAAAAAGGGTACCTGTTATTTGTGAATTTCATGCTGACTTTAAAGAAGAAATTCCATTGCTTAATAAAAATGCAGTTGAAAAACAATTGCTATATATATTATCATTCTTTTTTAATCTCAACTTCAAATTGAGTAATGGAATAATCTTCAATCACCCATACTTGAAAAGTAAGTTTGATCCTATTCTTGGAAAAAAATCCATTTACTCTTATAATGGGTCTAATTATAAAGATTTTAAACCACAGGATATATCAGTAGCCCGCGAAAAGCTGGGTATACCTGAAGGGCAAGTAATCTTTCTTTTTTTAGGATCTGTATCACAATGGCACGGGGTTGACTACCTGGTAGATTTATTTAACACACCATCAATTGCAGAGCGCAAAGATGTTTATTTATATATAGTAGGTGGTAAAAAGAATGCCTATGTAGATGGTTTGATAGCTAAATCAAGGAATAAAAATATAATATTTAAAGATCCTGTGCCATCAAATATAGCAGAACAGTATATAAACGCCAGCAATTATTGCCTGCTGCCTGTTAAGCATAATAGAACTAGCCCCGGTAGTCCGTTAAAATTGTACGATTATATCTGTTGTGGTAAACCCGTAATTACACAGGAGAATATGGCTGGATATTCCGATGAAGTACTTAATTATTATTTGGGTTATGTAACAGATTTTACCAGGCCTGAAATTGCTGCACAAACAATACTGCAGGTATTAAATACAGAAAGGGTTGACGATTTTAAAGAAAACAATATAAACGTAGCTGTTAATAAGGTTTCATGGCTGCAAAGAATGAAGGCTTGGGTGTTATTTATTGAAGGTATTGAGTATAAATAATTGTAATTTTACAATTACAGAAAAACTATGCTTTTTGAGTTAATACTGTTTATTTTAGTTCTTATTTCGGGCCTTACTGTTGCGAAATATTTTTCTCATGCTCAGAAAGACATTAAAAGATTAAGGTTACTTTGGCTTTATCATTTATTCTTTTCGTTTGCCTACGCATATCTTACTACATTAGATACCAGTAGCGATTCTCTCAAATATTGGAGAGTGGCTAAAACGCTTAATGCTTCGCAAGCATGGGCTTTCTTGTTTGAAGAAAGAGGCACATTGGCAATGTACGCCTTAAATTATTTTCCTTCAGCGGTATTAGATTTGTCATACCTATCATTAAGTACTTTATATGCCTTATTTGGGTTTGTAGGTATTTGTTTCTTTTATAGAATAGCTTCAGATGTGATTCCTCAGAATAGTAAGGTGAAATCAGTTTATCTTTTTCCTACCTTATTCTTTCTCCCTACATTGCATTTCTGGTCATCGGGCGTAGGAAAAGATACATTGCTTTTTACTTGTGCAGGTGGTTTTGTTTACGCTCTGATGAAAATTGAAAAGCGGTATTTACTGCTATTGTGTTCAATTGGCGCATCATATTTTGTAAGACCACACATTACCGTTTATTTATTGCTTTCATTTGCCTTGGCATATTTGGTAAACACTAAAATTCAACTTTACAAGCGTGTTATGTTATCGCTTTTGCTATTGGGTGCCAGTATAGTTATATTACCTAAGCTTATGGAATTTGCTAAGATTGAAGAGTTATCTCTTGACAGTTATAGTAAATTTGCAGAACAAAAGGCAGAGATACTAAGTAGGGCAAATGTAGGTTCGAGGGTTGATATGTCTAACTATCCACTACCATTAAAAGTATTTACCTTCCTCTACAGGCCTTTGTTTTTCGATATAAATAGCTTGCCATCTTTATTGGCATCTATTGAAAACCTTTTCCTGTTATTCTTGTCATATAATGTAATACGCAATAGTCCTGTTAAGGTTTTCAAGAAAGCGCCATACGTAATAAAAGGATTATTCTTTTATCTCATGCTTGGGGCTACCGTTTCATCTATGTCTTTAGGAAACCTGGGTATTATGATACGTATGCGCAATATGTTTTTGCCCGCTATGCTTATATATATATTGTGGGCGTACTCTTATCAAACACAAAAAATACTAAAAGAAAGGAACCGGCCGATAGCTAACAAGAAACAAGCTTTAGCTAATACCGTTTAGTATGCATATTGTTATAAATACCACCTTATTATTGCTGTTTGCTTTTGTAGCAAATGCCCAAAAGATTATCGATGTAAAAAAATTAGGTGCTGTAGGTGATGGTAAGCATAATGATTATCCCGCATTATTAAAAGCAGCACAACTAGCAGCAACAACTAATGGTGCAGAGATTGTATTTCCTAAAGGCATTTATTTTTTAAACGTTATACATAAAACAGGTAGTTCTGTAAGTGATATCATCTTTAATAACTGTAGTAATCTTACTATAAAAGGCAATAACTCTGTAGTAAGGGTTAACGGTAATTTTATAAGAAAAGCGGATAAGATAAAAGGCAATATTAGGTTCAGTAATACACAGGCTATTATTCCATTTTATTTTACCGATTGTAAAAATATTACACTAAAAGATATTGAGATTGACGGTAGCGCTGATAAAATGCAACGCGACGAAGGTATAGCGGAAGGTGGTGGACATTTGATGTTATTTAAGGACTGTGAAGGTGTTACTATTGAGAATGTTTTTGTTCACCATGCGCAGTCAGATGGGGTTTATATAGGCGGCAAAAAATCTGCAAAGTTCCGGGTTGAAAACCTGCGGTCGTCAAATAATGGCAGGCAAGGAATGTCAATAATACAATTGCTTGGAGGCAACTTTAATAATTGTAAATTTATAAACACAGGTATTACTGAAGGTAGGTACGGTTCGCATGCACCCAGGGCGGGTGTAGATATTGAGCCAAGGCCAGGGGGCATATCAGTGCGTGATATAAAGTTTAGCAATTGCACTTTTGAAAATAATCTGGGCTCACAATTTGTGTGTAGCACACCTAAAAATACTGATAACGTACTGCTTGATAAATGCAGGCTGGTGGCAGCATCGGGAAGGTCAGCTTACCAGGTATTATTAGCGGCAAGCAACGTGGTGCTTCAAAATTGTTATATAGATTGCGGACCTGGCAATATATATCCTATTGCCAATTCCGATCCCGGCAGTTCGGTTACAATAAAAAACTGCACTATAAAAAGCGCGGGGGTAGGTATTATGTCTGTTTCCAAGTTAGGGAAAGATCAGCTAACTATTGATAACAATACTATCGAATACACCGGTCAAACTCCGGTAAAGAAATACTTTCTATATCTACAAACAGAAGGTGCTACGTTTACCAATAACAAAATAATAATACCCACACAATATCAAAGAAAAGGTGCTGCTACATCTTTAATACAGAAAGGTAAAATTGCGTCCGGTAATACATTTTATAGCGGTAGTAAAATTTCTAAACCAGCAGTATCCTATCAGGGTACGAAAATCGTAAAAGATAAATAACCCTATTACAAATGCACAAGCTTTTCCGCATAACTACGGTCTCTGTTTCTTTAGATAAACTTTTACACGGTCAGCTGGGCTTTATGTCTAAGTATTATGAGGTAACAGGTATTGCTTCGGGCGAAGAAGTATTGAAAAAAGTGACAGCAAGAGAGGGAGTTGTGACGCATAATATAGATATGACCAGGAAAATAACTCCTGTTCAGGATCTTAAAGCTACCTGGCAATTATATAAATTACTAAAGAAAGAAAAGCCATTAATAGTCCATTCGCACACGCCTAAGGCCGGTATTGTAGGTATGCTGGCGGCAAAGATGGCTGGTGTGCCTCATCGCTTGCATACTGTTGCCGGCCTGCCGTTATTGGTAGCTACAGGCAAGAAGAGAAAGGTGCTAAACTATGTGGAGAAGCTTACTTATTCGTTTGCTACAAAAGTATACCCAAACTCTTTTGGCCTAAAGCAGATAATAATAGATGAAGGTTTCTGCAAAGAAAGTAAGCTGAAAGTTATTGGTCAGGGCAGTTCGAATGGTATTGATACAAAGCACTTTTCTCCTGATACGGTTAGTGAGCAACAAAAGGCTGAATTACGTTCGAAGTATAATTTAAAAGATGAAAATATTGTTTTCGTTTTTATCGGAAGATTAGTTGGTGATAAAGGCATCAATGAGTTGATGGCGGCATTTGTAAAATTACATGTATCATATCCGCAAACCAGGTTGTTATTACTTGGAGAATTCGAGAAAGAGCTAGATCCTGTAAAGCGCGAAACTGAAGATATAATACATAATCATCGTGCAGTTATTGCGGCTGGTTTCCAACCCGATATACGTCCATACCTTGCTGTTTCAGATGCATTGGTATTCCCTAGTTATAGAGAGGGTTTCCCAAATGGTGTAATGCAGGCGGGCGCTATGGGGTTACCTGCTATTGTTACTGATATAAATGGTTGCAATGAAATAGTAGTAGAAGGTAAAAATGGTATCATTATTCCTGTGAAGGATGAAGATGCTATAAAAGTTGCGATGGAAAGGGTTATTACCCAAAAAAGTGCGACGGCTACTATGCGGCAAAATGCCAGGGCTATGATATGCGATAGGTATGAACAGGAATTAATATGGAGTGAATTGCTAAAAGAATATAAATCGCTAGAGGCAAAGGATATTTAATTTCACTAATCTCTATAATCAATCAATACTAAAACTTTAATTGAAGTGTTCGGTAGTTTACATTGGCAGTTCTTTAATGTTTAGCTCTTTTGCAAGTTCGTTGAGGTCTTTCACTACCACATCAATCAGTGGTATGCCTTTTATTTTGCGTTCTTTTTCGGCTTCGTGTTCCGGTTCGCCGGGAATGATTACCTGTTTGTCTGCATCAACAGTTTTTGCACTTTTAAAGCGCCTGATCCAATTGTCCATATGGTTTTTGAAATCCTGGGCGGGGCGGAACCCATCAATCCGCATAGCTCCTAAAAAATGTCCAATACCTTCGCCAACGGGATCAGAAGGTGGCTCAAGGAAAGCTACGAATGGTGGCACCCAGGGGCCATAATTGGCGCCTGATAATACTGCTGATAAAATATCGACTACCGAACTCAGCCCATAGCCTTTGTGGCTGCCATGGTCCTTATCGCTACCTAGTGGTAAGAGAGAACCACCATGTTTCAGTTGGTTGGGATCTGTAGATGGATTGCCTTCATTATCCTGCACCCAACCTTCTGGTATAGGTTTATTAGCACGCTGTGCTATTTCCAGCTTACCATTGGCCGCCGCGGCTGTAGCCATATCAACTACTACAGCTGGGTATTTAAATGCCGGGAAGGCATAACACATTGGGTTAGTGCCCAGCAAACGTTCGTTAGCGTAAGTAGGGGCAACCAAAGGGCTTGCATTCGTCATACTGATCCCTATCATGTCTTGCTCAACAGCCATAAGGGAATGATAACCGGCAATACCAAAGTGGTTAGAGTTTTTTACAGATACCCACCCACTGCCGTAAGTCTTTGCTTTTTCAATAGCAAGCTTCATAGCAAATGGCGCTACTACCAGGCCCAGCCCACCATCACCATCCACTGTAGCAGTAGTATAGGTTTCGTGTACAACTTTAATATCTGGTGTTGCATTAATGCGATTCTTTCTCCATAGCCTTACATAACCGCTTAAACGTGCAACACCATGCGAATCAATACCACGCAGATCGGAACGTATCAAAACATCAGCAGCTAAGGCCGTATCCGATTCCCGACAACCCATTTTACGGAATACATCTTCAGTGAAATTACGGAGTTCTTCTTCTGTATATGTATAAAACGTCATCGTATAGGTTTGTCTGCAAAATTTTTGTTTTGCGGATCAATATTACTGTATTGTGCATTCATCACAAAAATGCTTCGCACTTCCGGAATCAGTTATTTGTTTTTAAGCTATCCGAAGACTGGTAAGGTTTTGCTAACCATTGTTTATAATTGTAACGAATCCACATTTTTATCTCTAGATCAGTAGCTGTTCGTGCATAATCGTAAGGCATAGGGTACGAATTCATAAAATTGGCTAAAGTATCCCCACTCAGATTAGTAAGCATACTAACCAATTCGGGGGTATAACGTGAATCGATAAATCGCTCCCCTTCCCAATAGTTAAAACTTTTCTGGAACCGGTATATTTGCTTACTGTGCTTGGATACTCGTTCAGCTATTAATGATACAGGGCTCATGATAGAAGTTGTTCTTTGGCGAGACAGTGTGCGTATATATGTTTCATGTCTTTCAATGGAGTCTTTTTGATATTTTGTGAGTCCCGGCCTTATTAATACATTTTGTAATTCATAGGTCAGTGGTTCCATTTCAATACGCGAAGTAGCTATATTTAGTGTGGGTGGCATAGATTTCTGCTGTGTTTTATAGCCTATAAAGGAGAAGATTAGTTGCTCGCCACTTTTTGCTGTTATTGCAAATTCTCCATCATAATTAGTATAAGTAGATTGTTGTGTAATAACATTTACTATCGTAACAGGGTATAAAGCCTCACCCGTACGCTTGTCAACAACTACGCCTTTTAAAATTTGCGCATGTGCCCAATTACAGCTAAAAACTGCAAAAACTAACAATAATAGCCTGTGGGACAAACTCATGTGCGTAAAGATAACGGGAGACCAGCTTAGATAGCTATCTTATCCTTGTTTTTACAATACTTTAAGAAAATTAAGCTTATATCTATTCTTTGCATTGTTAAATAAGTTCGATTGAGTTTATTTTGCTAAAAATATATACACATGTCAAGTCAGTCGTTTTATCAACGTTTGCAAAATGAATTGCAGGAAATACAAGAAGCTGGTTTATATAAAAAGGAAAGGGTTATTGAATCTGAGCAAGGTGCTGAAATAACAGTTAATGGAAAAAAAGTATTGAATTTCTGTGCCAATAACTATCTGGGACTTTCCTCTCATCCTAAGGTGCTTGAGGCAGCTAAAGCAACAATCGATAAGCGCGGCTATGGGATGAGTTCTGTACGTTTTATTTGCGGCACACAAGATATTCATAAAGAGCTTGAGGCGAAACTATCAACATTTCTAGGCACTGAAGATACTATACTGTATGTGGCCTGTTTTGATGCTAACGGGGGGGTATTTGAACCACTTTTAGGTGAAGAAGATGTAATTATATCAGACGAATTGAACCATGCATCTATTATAGATGGGGTGCGTCTGTGTAAATCGCGCCGTGCACGCTATAAGCATAATGATATGGCAGATCTTGAAGTGCAGTTACAGGCTAACGCAGATGCACGTACACGAATTATTGTTACCGATTCTGTTTTCTCAATGGATGGAACAATAGCACAACTGGACAAAATATGCGATCTGGCTGATAAATATGATGCATTAGTAATGATAGACGAAAGCCATTCATCTGGCTTTATGGGTAAAACCGGCCGTGGTGTGCATGAGCTTTGTGGTGTTATTGGGCGTGTTGATATCATTACAGGTACTTTAGGTAAAGCGCTCGGCGGAGCTTCCGGTGGTTTTACCAGCGGTAAAAAAGAAGTAATAGAAATGCTGCGCCAGCGCAGCCGCCCATATCTTTTCTCTAATACAGTTGCTCCTTCAGTTGTAGGGGCTTCTATAGCGGTATTAGATATGCTTAGCGAAACAACAGAACTTCGTGACAAGCTTGAAGAAAATACTATTTATTTCCGCAGTAAAATGACTGAAGCAGGTTTTGATATAAAACCGGGTACGCATGCTATTGCACCACTTATGTTATACGATGCAGTAGTAGCCCAAAA
Source organism: uncultured Sphingobacteriales bacterium (assembly GCA_946479435.1). The sequence continues at coordinate 29,447 of CAMLFX010000030.1, forward strand.
GTTTGCAGCTAAATTATTAGATGAAGGTATCTATGTTATTGGTTTCTTCTACCCTGTTGTACCTAAAGGCCAGGCACGTATTCGGGTACAAATATCAGCTGCACATAACCGACAACATTTAGATAAAGCAATAGCTGCATTTACCAAAATCGGCAAAGAGCTAAATGTGATCAAATAAAATTTCTTTTATAAAAAGCAAAGCGGCCTCTATATAGAGGCCGCTTTTATATTGCACTTGTCTGAAAATTATTAATCTTTCATCGCTTCTGCCATAGAAGTACGTTTCCTTTTCACCCATGCTTTAAACTTGAAACTTTGCAGCATAAGTACAGGTACTAGTATCAACGTAAGGAAAGTTGCAAAGCTCAACCCGTAGATCATTGTCCATGCTAATGGTCCCCAGAAAGCAACACTATCACCACCAAAGAAAATATGAGGGTTTAGTTCGCTAAATAAGGTAGAAAAATCAATATTTAAGCCTACACCTAAAGGTATAAGACCCAAAATAGCTGCTGTAGCTGTTAGCAAAACAGGTGTCATACGTGTTCGGCCAGCTTCTACTATAGCATCATATGGCTCCATTCCTTCTTTTAGCATAAGGTCCATAAATTCAACAAGTAGAGATCGGAAGAGCGTCGTGTAGGGAAAGAGTGTAGATCTCGGTGGTC
>CAMLFX010000031.1 GCA_946479435.1 uncultured Sphingobacteriales bacterium
GTAGCTCAGTTGGTAGAGCAAAGGACTGAAAATCCTTGTGTCGGGGGTTCAATTCCCTCCCACACCACCGCTAAAACAGTAAAAGCCTTGTAAGTAAACACTTTCAAGGCTTTTTTATTTGGAAGGGGACAGTACGGGAGACATTCAGCTAAATCCCGCTATTTCCGAGACTACTTTAAAACATAAAATGGAACAAATCCATATCAAAGTAGTCCCATTTTCGAACATTAGGGATTATAGGTTTCGTTACTAGATTTGGCGCTGTTGCCTGTAGGAAAAAAAGACAGGTCGTTATCTGTACCTATATCCTCCAATCCGCTATTATATTGAGCTATGTTATGTTTCCCTATCCATTCATACTGCTTTTTAGAAAGCCTGTTACCTGACAATTTGTTAATCTCATCACTTTTATTCATCAATTCTAGCGCCTCGAGATTATCGTAAATATCGATCGTTATTTTGGAACCATAATTATTCACTATTTCAGATACGATATGTCTTACCAGTTGCTTGTCAATTATCCCATTTTTAGAGCTCGTGTTTGAAAGTAAAACCATAATGTAAGGTGCATTATCATATCTTATGTTAGTATGACTATACTTAATACTATACGCCTCACTCATTGCGGGCACCTCAACCGCCTTAGGATCAATAATCTTCGATTGTAGACCACTCTGAGGAGCTATAGTTTGATTCCCTGTATAAGACTTATAAAAAACAACGCCTGCAATAATAAACACTACAATACTAACAGTGGCAATAACGAATGGATTACTAAAAGCATTTTTTAAACCTCTCCGATCCTTGTAAGCCCATAAAGATAAAATCATAAAATGGGCGAAATAGATACAGGCCGCCAGTAAGCTGTGATACCAGATTGATACAATAGTCATAACAAATCCCGCAAAAGAAAAGAGATTGATAAAATCCGGAAAGCTCAATGACTTTAAATCAGTTTTAGAAGTAGGCATATTAAGAGTTTGTAAAAAAAGAGGCGCATCCTTGCTATATGCCTCACTCAGGTACTCGAATACCCCAAGAAACAATACAGTAGGTGTGCGCCATATTGGCGCATAACCCACAGTCTGTTGTTCCTTGTTCTAAATTTTCGAGTTTTGAGTGAGAACTTGACTGCTGTTACGCAATATTTATATATTCAGATGCCTCTATTCTATAGTTATTAATTTTATTGAATTACAAAAGTAATATTTCTGATATAATGGGTGGTTTCCATTTTTTCTTGACTGACACGCTAACTCGCCACTAAGCTATTTTTAGATTGCCTATAGAATGCCCTATTTTATGAGTGATCTATTTTCTAGGGTTTTCCATCTATATAACAAGCGTGGAAATAACTAATTATTTGCCATGCTTGTCAATTTTAAAATGGCTTTTTGAACCACCCTTGTGTATGGTGATTCTACCTGTACTTTACGAAGTGCTTTCCTGTAGCACTCCCTCAAATATTCATACTGGGGCTTAATATAGCGTTTATAGCACTTCCAAAACTCAAGATTGCTTCCCGCAAAGAATAATATAAACTCTTTCTCTGAGCAATTTTCAAAATTGTGCAGGCTATTCGTAGTTACTTTCATAAGCTTTTCTCTAAAATCATTAATAACTGCAAAGACTAGACTTTTATTCGTAAGATCAGCTAATGATATAATCTCAGGTATTGCTCTTGCACGTTTATAAGTGACCTCAATTCTAATACAATCAGCCGGCAGTACAATTTGCTGGTGAGTCAAGGCCTCAAACGTTTTTGAATAGAACTTGATTGTATAATCATTTAAAAAACATTTTTTACCATACAAACGTGTTATCCGCCGCACATTATCAAATGGATTTCCTTTGTAAGTGTTTATACTTTTGATAAAATCCATTGATTCGTCGACGTGAATTGTTACTCCAACCTCTAATTTGTTTAGAGTGAAATTGTTAGCTTTTATTCCAGTAATTTCTTCGAGGTTGTGGATTACGGAAACCACCTCGCTTAGAGTAAAATCAGCAGTGTTAGTATGATGATGAAGTTTGTGTAAAGAATTTTTCAAGACTATATTGTACCTGCATAGAAAAATCTTAAATGTTCCAAAATCTCTCGAGTAGTTACTTACATACATATCGTTGCCTGGAGCCCGATTGGGTAGATAGGTATAACCATTGTATACTACCGGTTTATTGAAACCCTTAACGATATCTTCAGGAGCGGTATACTCAGCAGTGGCGGTAATATTATCAAACATCCCGGTAACAATTAGACTGAAAATTTCCTCTTTGTTATGGAATCGCCTATCTCTGATAACCTGTAAACAATCTTACGTCCAATTCTATAAGAAGGGAATAACGCATCCTTAGTTTTACGAGAAAGCGTAGGAAGTGATATCCCTAAGTACTCAGCAGCTTGCTTCCTGCTAGCATAGGGTTCATTGAATGGTTGATTATTTTCTACTTTGCCATGATTAGTAAATGCGTCTGAGACAGCTTTCTTTACTATATCCTCAAGCCTGCTTGCGTCAACTACTACTATATTTTGTTCCATGTACCTGTATTTGATACAAAGGAACTAATGGGGTCTTCTGTAGTATGTCGTTTTTTACTACAACTTTATCAATTGACTGATCTTTTAATCAATACTACCCCGCATCTTTCCAAATCATCGTACATATTCTCTTTTGCAACCTTAATTTTTTCAGGAAGCTTAGCTGGGCTATTATAGATTTTACCTAATTGTTCACGAATATTTTGTTCAGACATACCTAATAAGAAGCTCAACATGGAAGCAACTTGCTTATCTGTTTGCCCATACCTTCGTAAGACATCGATAATACCAGAATCCTGACAGAAAAATATCTTTTGCTTAAGTGTCCATGATGGTTCCATACAGGCCTTTTGAATAACGGATCGGAACTTCTGCTCATATTGGTTTATAGCACTCCAGCGCGCATCTAAATGCAACCATATACCGTCATTAAGCTTCTCCTTTATATTTTCTAAGCGACCATTAACTTCCTCAAGAAGCATTATAATTTCTTTATTACTATGGTTATTCAAGATGTTGTTTGTAGTAGTGATCGCCCGTAGTAAAAGATCATCATACCATGCCTCTACATTTAATTCTAGATCAGCAACCGTTAATGATGGGTTCGGGTCTTCCAAAAATTCAAATAATACCTCTATTGAATGCGTCTCCATATCTAAGCAATTTTAATAGTGTTTTTTTGCCAATGCAAGGCTAATAATTGGGCCGTTTCTTTGGGGGTAACCTTTATGTACTTCATGAAAGCTGTCTCAGTCTTATGGCCTGTTATCTTCATAATATTTATAGCTGGGAAGCCCTGTAAGAAAAGATTTGTGGCAAAAGATCTCCTAGCCGTGTGCGAGCTAACTAATTTCCATTTTTCCAGCCGTTGTGTCATTACAATACCAGCTTTTGTTATTGATGTACTGGTGTGCACACTTAACGCCGGACATAATTTCGCTATCTCCTTGATATATTCATTTAGCTTCTGGTTTGAAATAGGGTAACTTAATACACCATTATATCTATTGAAGACCGCCTTGATACGTGGGTGTAGAGGAATTACTACAGGAGTATTTGTCTTTTGTGTAACTATCTCCAAATAGTCACCGTTTAAATTCTCATGGGTAAGATTAGAATAATCTGAGAAACGCAGCCCTGTATAACAACCTACAAGAAATAGATCCCTAACCTTCTCTAGCTTAGGATTACATGATAAATCCAAATTATACAAAGAGCATAGCTCTTCATCATTAAGGTAAATACTATCTGAGTCTTCACGAACACTCATAAACCGTTTACTCCTATAAGCAGGGTTACTATGTAAACCGAGCTCAAAGGCTTCATTTAAAACCGTTTTAAAAATCTGTACGTGCTTGCCTATTGAATTTTTAGCAAGCTTAGCTTTGTATGTTAAGTATTCTATAAGATCGTTATACAAATCAAGATCTACATTTTCGAAGGTTATAAGTTTCTTAGTCTTCTCTTGAAATTCTTTCAGGTGCCGGTATGTAGTTTGATAGGTTTTAATTGTATGGCTGCAAATACGGTCGCCTGTTTTGTGATGAGTACGGGTACCTTCGATTGATTTTTTTATTAGCTCTTCAAAAAAAATCCAAAAAGACTGCTTCTCTTCACGTTTCCCAGCCAAATGAATACGAAGGAGTTGTTTAAATTTTTCAAGAGTAGGGGGCGACTGATAGTCATTTAGATATTTCCTAAATGTTATTTTAACAATGCTTTCGATATACTCCAGCCGAGCATTAAATTCCATATACTCCGGGAAATCTTTATTCCGTTTTGCACGTTGAAGATCAAAACTCCAATATCTAGGATTGATCTTTTCAGAGATGTGATATTTAAACTTCTGGCCAGAGTAGCACACTTGAGCTACAATTGGAGTATCCCTAGGATCATTAGGGCTTTTTAAGTAAAAACTAACGCTTATCATGCCATCAATATTTACCTAAAGGTATCTAGTGACAACATTTTGAACAAAAAAACTACAACATTTTTTATTGAAATGAATGTATTTTTTACATCATTGTAAAATATTTTTTACAACATTTAAAAATTTTCTAATCACTTTTGTCAATTAAAAAGCAGGCCTGAAATGTAGGCCTGCCATGCATTTAGGTTGAATATAAACCTCTATTTTTGTAGTGATCTTATAATGGCTTTAAAATTCTCAAGACCTGCTTCAATATTTTCAACAATATCCTGTGCAAGCTCATCAGGATTAGGTAAATTATCTAGATCAGCGAGAGACTTATCTTTTACCCAAGTAATATCGAGGCTAGTTTTATCGCGAGTTATTATTTCATCGTAAGTATACATGCGCCAGCGTCCATCAGTATTCGTTTCACTCCAAGTTTGCTTACGCTTATGACGGCCAGCAGTATTATAACATGCGATAAAATCTTGTAGATCTGCAAGATCAAGCTTACTTTTCTTTAGAGTGTGGTGGATATTCGTACGGTAATCATATATCCATATTTCCTTAGTCCAAGGTTTCTTAGCTGCTGGTCTATTATCAAAAAAAAGAACGTTCGCCTTCACTCCATGCGCATAAAAGATGCCTGTAGGTAACCGGAGTATAGTATGTAGTTCAGTCGTTTCAAGCAGCTTTTTACGCACCGTTTCTCCCGCACCGCCTTCAAATAGTACATTATCCGGCACCACAACTGCCGCCCTGCCATCAGACTTAAGCATGGCGCGTATATGCTGAATAAAGTTGAGTTGCTTATTACTGGTCGTTACCCAAAAATCCTGGCGATTGTAAGTAAGATCGTCCCTTTCCTGCTCACCTTCCTCATTTGTAAAAGTCATACTGCTCTTCTTGCCAAAGGGCGGATTTGCTAGTATATAATTGTAAGTATCTGATGGAGGCGCTATGAGGGCATCGGCAGAAGAAATAAAGTTGGCGCTATCTATATCTCCTATATTGTGCAGAAACAGATTCATTAAGGCCATGCGGCGCGTACTGGCTACTATTTCGTGGCCGTAGAAGGTATTATACTTCAAGAACGTTCTTTGCTCCTTATTTAGGCTTAACGAGGCCAAATAATCATACGCTGACAGAAAGAAGCCACCAGTACCACAAGCCGGGTCGGCTATGGTTTTCATAGGCTCCGGTCGTAAACAGGCCACCATAGCTTTAATAAGCGGCCTAGGAGTAAAGTACTGGCCAGCACCACTTTTTGTATCCTCTGCGTTTTTTTCTAATAACCCTTCGTAAATATCTCCTTTTACATCAGCATCCATTGCCACCCATTGCTCCTCGTTAATCATGGCGATCAACCGAAATAGTTTGGCAGGATCTTGAACCTTATTTTGGCTCTTAACAAATATTTGGCCTAATATACCTTTCTGCTGACCTAGCTCACGCAACAGCATACTATAGTGAACTTCTAACTCAGCCCCTTTCCTAGATGTTAATGACTCCCAATTGTACTCTACTGGAATAGGTAGCTTTTTACTGTATGGCGGTTTTGCATACTCATCAGCCATCTTTAAAAATAATAGGTAAGTAAGTTGCTCTAAATAGTCTCCATAGCCTACGCCATCATCGCGAAGCGTGTTACAAAATGCCCAAACCTTCGATATTATTGTTGCAGAGGTCATAACCTTTAAAATTTATTTAATCCACTAAACGTGCTAAATATCTTATCCCCTGCCAATGTGTCAATTGCATTTAAAATAGCTTTCCCGCGCAGCTCTAAGAATCTTGGAAAAGCTTTTTTCAAATCAGTATCCCATACCGGGCTATCTTTTGTATAAGGAATTAAATGACCCTTCATCACTTTTGGGAAATGTTTATTCTTCCTATACAGCTGGAAATAAGTTTTAGGATGCTTATTACTTATTGACTGATTTTCGTCCGATTCTACATAGCAGATGTTAGCTATAGAATTTACCCATGCCAGATTAAAATTATTTCTGTACATTAATTCATATGGATATATGTGATGCCTATCTTTTCTATTTGATACAGATGAATAATTATCCAGTTGCATATCATGTCCATTTGAAAGAAATAAAGGCTTTTGCATCCTTAACATAATATAATAAGCCTTAACTGCGGAAGAGTTTGCTGCTTTACTATAGTGCTTTCTTAGAAATTCAATAGAATCAATTTTTTCGATTACACTGTATTTTGCAACGCCTTTAGCCAATCGTTCAAAGAATTTTATATCCGCAGGAATATTTGTGTTAAAACCGGAACCAGAGTATCGCTCTCCGCAAGCTGTATGCCAAAACCACTTCTTTATCTCATTAATTTGATTCGGCTTTGCCCTGCGTCTATTTAAATAAAAAAAATAAGCAATCATAGAATATATATTCTGCGATGGCAACAGCTTAATAGACGGAACCTTTAAATAGTGTACTAAGAAATCAGAAGCTTCTTCATACCCGTATTGAAGTTTCTTCCATGTACGCGAGAAATTAGCATTGTTTTTTTTATCTAACTCTAGCTTTTTTAGAAAGGGCTCAAAAGCATCACCTACCCCTATCCTTTTTGCGCCATATGCTAATGCAATTGTATTCTGCATAGCCTCTATTGAAACTGTATTGAATGTGCCGTTCAGTGAACGACGAACATTCAACAGGTGATCTCTTAGATGAATATCTGTAGCTTTTGCAAATAAGGTGTCCGCCTTACTTACTTTTGTTCCACCTGAATTTATCCTAATAAAAATCTCTTTTACCCTCGCATAATTTGACTCAGATAAAATCTGGAAACTGAACTTATAGCTATTAAACGCTGTACGGCATTTTAATACTTCTTTATGTTCTGCTACAGTTAATTTAAAGCGGCTTTTCAACAATTGGGGTGGAGTGAAAATTAGGGTAGACAAATTCACAAAACCCTTAATATCGTCTTTTTTTGAAAAAACAAATCTGCTACCCTCTTTATTACAGTTAAAGTAAAGTTCACCGAAGTCAATCTGAGAACCGGCCTCCTTGATTGGCCTTGAATTATTTATAACACCATACAGAGTGGATAGTCGCTGTTGCCCATCAATTATTAAATCAACATTCTTATTTCTGCTATTAAAAGGAGGGACTATCGTTTTGTTATTAGGTCGAATTTGAACAGCATTTGAATATTTCGCTCGCCATAAAAGTCCCATACCAATTGGATAGTTCTGAAATATAGAATCCATCAAACTCGCAATTTGCTTTTTATTCCAAACATATTGCCGCTGTATTTCGGGAATAGCAAAGTCTCTACATTCGAATTTATTTTTTAATTGACGTAGAGACAGGTTTTCTATTGAAGTACGAGCCATATAATAGTTATCACTTAAAAAATCAATGCACCTCAAGTATTTTCTTATCCCACCCTCTATCAAGTACAAACTTCAAACAGTTCTTAGTATCAGCCTCCGAGAATTTATCTGCTTTGTTTTTGAAAATCGATCCCGGTAGCTCTATAGGCCATTCTCTCATAGACTGGCGAATAATAACCAGATCTGTAGACTTGGTATCCTCAATCACTTTACATATTGTAGCTAAGAGCTCAGTTTTATCAGAGCGTTCATCACCTTGATATTTTGAAAAAATGCTTGTAAGATCCCCTACAGCTGCTTGTATTTGATCTTTGTACGGGTTATTATATTTTAGTAAAGTCTGCTCATCAGTTAGCTCTAAATATCCTTTCTTTTGAACGAAATACTTACTATTCTTAATAGCCTTTTTCATCTCAGGTGGGTATGGGCCCAAATGCCACCTTTTATAATCATAGAAGGTAGGTACGCCATATACCTTATCGGCTAAGTATGCATATTTAGCTATGGTCATTTCACCATGCCCAATACCTTTATCTTTTGAGTATTTATTGATAAAACCTAATACCTGTGCCTGATAAAAGTATTCGTTGCGGGGTTTGTATGGCTTTTTCTCAACCAGCTTTATCAACCTGCCCTCAAAGGCCTTTTTTAATATACTTTGTCTTAACGCCTCTGCTTGTTTCAAGCTTTGAGTTATTGTTTCTTCAAGCTTATCAGCTACACTTAAACGGCTTTCAATTTCCTGAACAATCTTCTCCTGATCCTTAACTAAATTCGGAATAGGAATCGCTATTTTCCTAATACCATCTTGGCCTATATTTCGCATCGAAGCCTGATTGCCCGTAGCTAGGCGCTCAATTTCTACTCGTCCTTTTCTAGACCGCAGATAGTACAAAGCATAGAATTTGTTGATTTTTTTATCAAAATTTATCCTGAGTGTTTTATCACTGAGCATTAATTTCTTTGATACAGCCTTAACTATTACAGCATTCCCAACTAGCTCTATTGTATTTGCACGACTAAATAGAAAATCGTTTTCATTTACATAATAACGTGGATTTATTTTTGAAATATCAGTAACCGTTTTGCTTTCCTGTTCGTCAAAGATACCCCATGTTACTGCACTCACTTTCAATACGCCTACTTCATCTTTTTTGGGAGGGCGCTCGTTACACTTAAAACTTTTCCCAGCCTCAATGTTACCAATAAACTCACCCAATGTGGATAACTTCCAGCCTTGTGGCAACTCCCCTTCTTTTACATCATCACTTGTAAGCCTACCTTCAAAAGCCCATCTCAAAACGCTTTGCCTGTAAACCTTAAGCTCTTGCTTCGCCCTATTAAGTTCTTCTATACCTTTATCCAGCTCACTAAAAAGCTCCTCTATTTTCGATATAATCAGTTGCTGTTCATCGATAGGAGGAATCGGAATTGAGATTTGTAAATAGTCATTAAATTTTAAATTTCGGAGATTATTGCTCCCTGCTTGATACTTAATTATTTCTCCCGAAGCATAAAACAGCTTTAAGTATAAGTTCAGGAATTCAGGTAGTATAATGTGGGATGGGCGTATTAAGCGTAAAAAATTAGAGCAAACTTTAGGTATATGATTATTGTGTGAAAGGACAGCCACATCTATTAATGCCGTTCTACCCACTGGTTGATCTGGTCCACCACCTGAAATTTCAACTAGAATATCACCCTCACGCAACTTCCTATTGGTTAGACTTTTTACTTTAATTTTTCGTAAAGATGCAGTCTTCCCTTTCTCATTTTGCCATTTTTTATATTCAGCCCCACGTATACATTGAACTAGGCAATACTCTTCATCATTATAATCCTCATCCTTACCCCAGTCCCCACCTATATAGTAATCAAGAACACTTTCCAGCGGCAAATATTTCCATCGATTTTCAGTTTGCAAGTACATATTTATGCAGCTAGCTCTTCATTAAGTTCGTTAATAATATCCTCAGTGTTATCACCGAATAACTGCCACATTCTTCCCAGTCCGCCCTTGGCATCAAAGGGGCTCAGTTCTAAATCTTCCTTATCTACATGAAAACTGGCCGCAATATACTCTTTAATCATACGCAGCCATTGCATCTGTTCCTCGCTAAACCGATTATGCTGTCCTGCATTCTTACGCAGTATCCATTGCTGAAAGTTTCTGTCTACAGTTTTATCATAAGCGGTTAACGCTTTATCAATACCTGTCGCTTTACGTACCAGAGCTACTAGTGCAGCCAATTCATCCTTCGGATTACCGCTAACCACTTCTAGTTGCTCGTACGCGTGCCATACGCGCATAGGCAACAATGCAGGCTTATCCGTTTGCAGCTTTTCCAGCAAATCTTTTATCATGCTGTAGGTAAGCTCACGGCGGCGGTATGGTTGATTGTAAAATATTTGTAGTGCTATTATTTCATTTTTATGCTCCTGCATCCACCCTGTAAAATCTTTTACCGTAGCTTCCATCTTCTCTCTATCATCTTTCAGCCAGCCAGTATTTACCAGTGCATCGGGTGTTATATGGTCTATAATCTGCAAATGCGCACGCCGTACATCATCTATCCAGTGATTTAGCTCGCCATTAAATACTGCCGCAGCAGCATCCATTAGCTCTGCTTTACGTTTACTTACTTCTGCGTCTATTAATTCAGGGGTTTTATCAGCTAGTTTAGCAGACATTTCGCGTTCTATGCTTTCATGTATATCCGGGTCGTGGGCGTTAAGTAAAGCACGTGCTATATCGACCATTGTCTTACCACCCGTTTTCTGCGCAAATTGCTTGTGTTCTTTTTCAGTGAGTTGTTTATCTAGGCGTATTAAACGGCCTGCAAGAGAGGTGAAGACCTCTTCCTCCCGAACGCCCACAGTCACAGCCCCTAGCAAATCCTTTAGCGGTATGGAAGGTTTCTTTTCCATAGGGCAGCTATCAGTCTTAAGGGTTTTAGTGACCCCTATGGCATCTACTATTACAAAATGGTCTTTAGTAAACTTAGCAGCAGGAGAACGCTTTTTTAATTCATCAAGCGAAATAATACGAGTACCTCTGCCTTTCATCTGTTCGAAGTAATTGCGGCTTTTCACGTCACGCATAAATAACAGGCACTCTATGGCCTTCACATCAGTACCAGTAGCTATCATATCTACCGTTACAGCAATACGGGGATGGTAGTCGTTGCGAAACTGGGCCAGCGTCCCTTTAGGATCATCAGCCCGGTGAGTAATCTTACGGCAGAACTTATTCTCTTCACCAAACTCTTCCCGTACTATTTCTATGATATCATCAGCATGGCTATCAGTCTTAGCAAAAATTAAGGTCTTAGGCACTTCAAAATTGGCATCCGCATCGTACCTATCAGGAAACATCTGAGGTAGATGCTCTCTAAACGTTTTAATGATAAGACGTATTTGGCTAGGATTTACTACTTGTTTATCTAACTGTTTGTTATTGTATTGAACATCATCATCTAGCTGCTGCCAGCGTTTACTGCGAGATAATTTCTCCCTGTGATCCACATATTCTCCTTTCCATATAACTCCACCTTTTTTCGTTATTTCAGTCTCAATTTGATAAACATTATAAGAAACATTTACCCCATCCAGTACAGCTTGCTCATGGCCATATTCACTTACTACATTTTGGTTAAAGAAACCAAATGTGCGATTATCGGGTGTAGCAGTAAGGCCTATAAGAAATGAATCAAAATAGTCAAGCACCTGCTTCCAAAGGTTATATATCGAGCGGTGACACTCATCTATCACTATGAAATCAAACTGCTCAATAGGCACTTTAGGATTATACGCAATAGGCACAGGCTCCTTTGGCTCAAAACGGCTTTCATTAGGATTATCCTCCTCAGCAGCCTCATCTAACTCCTCACTCTTAAGCACTGAGTACATACGCTGGATCGTGCTTATACATACCTGAGCATCGTTAGCTATATATGCGCTACGTAGGCGTTGCACAGTGTATAACTCTGTAAATTTCCTGTTATCGTCATTAGGCTCATACGCCATGAACTCCTGCTCTGCCTGCTCCCCGAGGTTTTTAGTATCTACTAAAAACAATACCCTTTTAGCACCTGCATATTTAAGCAGCCTGTAAATAGATGTAATCGCAGTAAATGTTTTACCAGATCCTGTAGCCATCTGGATCAAAGCACGGGGGCGATTATGAACAAAAGAGTTTTCGAGATTTGTTATAGCGTTTACTTGGCAATCCCGTAAGCGATCTATAATAAGCTTAGGCATATGCCTAAGCTTTGTTCTTATTGTTTCGCCTTGCTTCACCCATTCCCTAAGTGTTTCGGGGCGGTGAAAGAAAAATGTGGAACGGGATCGTGGCTTTGGGTCTCTATGATCTGTAAAGTGTGTTAGCTCACCCGTACTCTCATATAAAAACACTAAGGGATCATTTTTGAGATACTTTAGCTTGGCCGTGGAATATTCTTCTGTTTGTGCCTCATGTACACCCCGTAGGTGTAATCCCTCATCTTCTCTCTTTGCCTCAATTACCCCTACAGGTTTTTTATCAACGAAAAGAATATAATCAGCTGGTCCAACATCAGTTTGATACTCTCGAATAGCAACACCAATACCAGCATTGAGGTTAATTTCTGTTTTAGATTGCAATAACCACCCTGCATCAATTAGCTGCCTGTCAATTTTTTGACGGGCAAGTTGTTCGGGTGTGAAATTGAATATTGGGGATTGCAAATCAATATTTTTTACTGAAAATATTAATATATAATTACTATAATAATACCTGTCAGAAAAATTTTGAGCAAATTAGTAAAACCACTCGCAGCAAACAAGGGTGAAAACACGGTATTGACATTAAAAACATCCTTTATAACTTTCTTTCAAATCTTACAAGATGTATACTGCTGAAGATATAAAATGGGTTAAAAGTGTGACTCGTGATGGCGGCGCTGATTGGGCCTACACTGAATATGGTGTGAGCGATGTCTTTGATTTACACTTTCCTAACAATAAAAAATGGTACCCAAAAAATTATAAAAAACCTCAACCCGGTGAGTTAATTGTTATTTTTCAAACATTGCTCCCACATGGTAACCATCCTGGTGGTCCGTGCGTTACTCATCTTGTTACACCAACAAATCATGACGTTTATAACGACCACTCACCTGTGCGACCTTATTTCAGGCCAGTCACGGTTGTAGGAAAAGCAAACCCAGCATACATTGTCCCTCGCGAGTGGAAGTTCTTTAAGCCTAATAGAGGTCAAATATGTGGTATCAATAAGATTGAACGGCGTTCGGGTGTAGATTATAGCCTAGCGCAAAAGAAGCAGTATTTATGGGAAATATTTAATGAGGTTGACCCAAATATTGATACAACTATACATAACCTGTCAATTATAAATGATTTAGAGGACTATGAAGCGGAAGAAGGAGCGGAGCGAGAAAAAATGAAACTACACCGATATAAGGAGCGTGATAAGGAAATAGTAAGTAGAGCGAAGGAGAGGGCTAGAATTGAGAATAGACTCCATTGTGAGGTATGTCAATTTAATTTCTCAGAACGATATCCAATGCTTGGGGCCGGATTTATAGAGTGCCATCATAAAATTCCGATATCTACAGGAGGTGTAAGGATTACGAGAATAGATGATTTGGCTATGGTCTGCGCTAACTGCCATAGAATGTTGCATAAAAAGCATAATGGCAGATATCTATCAGTAGAAGAATTACAGCAGATGATCCATCTCTAGCTTACGACATGAAGGTAATATTTAGCAAGGGACATTTCAGGGAACAAATATTGTTTATCTTGTGGTAGTCAATGATAACGATTGACACATCAATATCCAATAAAGCCCATACCAGTAATATATTTGATAGGAATTGTGGGAAATAAGATAAAGGGATGTGTAGTCCCTCCCACACCACAAAAGCCTTCAAGTAGTACTTGGAGGCTTTTTTGTTTCGGGTATAAAATCATCATTCACCAGTATGCACCGGTACTTTCTTATCAATAAACCCAGCAACATGCTATCCCAATTCATTAGCGGTGATATGGTGGGCTTGCACGACCTAAACTACGCTTTCCCGGAAGGCATACATGCTATTGGCAGACTCGATAAAGACTCGGAAGGATTGTTGCTGCTTACTACCAATAAAAAAGTTACACGGCTGTTATTTCAAGGTGAAAAGCTGCATAAGCGTACTTATCTTGTAAAAGTACGGTACTCAGTAAGCCAGGAAAGCTTGATGGCTTTACGAAATGGTATCTCTATACGCATAAAAGGTGGTGGCAATTATATAACCACGCCTTGCGAAGTAGATATTATACCAGTACCGGAAGGGTTGTTTAAAAATCCTTTTGAATCAAAAGATTATACCCCCTATACATGGCTGCGTATTACACTTACCGAAGGCAAATTTCACCAGATACGTAAAATGGTAAATGCTATAAATCACCGTTGCAAAAGGCTTATACGCGTATCTATCGAGCAGCTTGAACTGTCACACTTACAACCCGGCGAAGTAAAGGAGATCAATGAAGAGGAGTTTTTTGCACGGCTGGATATTCAGGATTACACATTATCACGCTAAACAATAGCGCCATTTATTGTCAATAAATTATTGGCACGGATTTGGAATACTACTTTGTAAACAACAGAGTATGTACCCTCAAAACACAAACTACTGGCCACAAGACGCAACAAGGATCAACCTGAAGAATGAAGCAGAATTAAAATATTGGCAAGAACGGTTCAACACTTCTATTGATGATATACGTGAAGCCATATATGAAGTAGGTCCGATAACTATAGCTGTTGACGAATATCTTAAGCAACACAAAAATATTGCAGCATAAAATGCGTATTAGCTAAATCTGCTGTTAAAATGAAAACAAGTGCAGGCCTTTTGCTGTATAGATTAAGTGACAAAAAGCCTGAAGTATTTCTTGTGCACCCGGGCGGCCCCTTCTGGAAAAATAAGGATGCAGGAGCATGGTCAATACCTAAAGGAGAATATACTGATAAGAAAGAAACTCCTTTGGATTGTGCTAAGCGGGAATTTAAAGAAGAAACAAGTCATGAAATTGATGGAAACTTCATTGAATTAAACCCTATAAAACAAAAAAGTGGTAAAATAGTTCAAGCCTGGGCTGTAGAAGGCGATATAGACCCCAATACCATAAAGAGTAATACTACACTTATAGAATGGCCACCCAAAAGCAATAAGCAAATAGAAATAGCTGAAGTAGATAAAGGCGCTTGGTTTACTATTACTGAAGCAAAAAATAAAATAAATCCCCGGCAAACTTCTTTCATCGATCAATTGCTGAAAATTCTAAAATAAATAATCACGAGAATAAACAAACCAGCTTAAATCCATTGTCATCCCGTTGGAAACTAAACTTAGCTGGTTCTTACAATAAAATTCCGATTTGCTTTTACTTGATGTCATTTGATTTCCAAAATAATGCACCGCTGCCTCAACCTATGTATTGGAGTTTATCCTGATTATAAGGAATAGCATATCCTCTAATAACCTAGTATGGCATAACTAAATAAAAACAACGCGAAAGGAATGACCCTTGAAAAAGCAGCAGCAAGAAAAATCAATCCTATATTTAATACATCAATTCTTTCAGCGGGCGATACTTTCATTATACAATTCTGGGTAACCGAAAAATTACTACCCAAATACTTGACTTACAAACTAATTGGGAGAAAATTCTTTGCTTAAAATAGTGTGGCCTGTCGTGTATAATGTTCAGCCCGATATACAGGAGCCTGAGTGTCTGTTGCGGTTACATGATATAAGCCTGTTTCGCAATAACGTGTCGCTACCACGATATTTACATTAGCAGTCGCAGCTGTAAAAAGCTTTTTTACTAATTCCGGACAATTATTATCTTGCGAGAGATGTGCAAGTAGCAAGTGAGACATGTGCTGGGGGGCATGCTCTTTGAATAAGGAAAAAGCCTGTGTATTTGATAAATGCCCTTTTCCTCCGCGTATCCTGTTTTTAAGATAAATAGGATATTTACCATCATCCAGCATTTCTGCATCATAATTAGCCTCTAAAAATGCTGCATGGCATTGTTTAAAATGGCTTATGACATCATTGCATACTTTACCAATATCTGTAAAAACACCTACTGTTACGCTATTGTGTTTAACAATGAAACTCTGGGGCTCTATAGCATCATGAATCTTGCTGAAAGCAGTTATACATATCTGATTTATATTAACTGTTGCACCTACTGATATAAAATTCAGTAAGCTTGCATCAATTAGCATATCACTGTTGTTATAGGTATGCCTTGTTATATAAACGGGTAGCTTATATTTTTCAGCCAATACAGGCAAACCTTTTATATGGTCACTATGCTCATGCGAGATAAATATTGCCCTGATATTTTTCATTGATAGCCCTAGCCGGGCCATGCGTTTCTCGGTTTCACGACAAGAAATCCCTGCATCTACAAGCACAGCATCGTGCTCATTGCCTATATAGTAGCAATTGCCATTACTACCTGAATTGAGAGAAGTGATATATAGCGACACAGGCAGTAAAAATACTTAATTAGCTACAAACCATTACTATACTTATCCCCATACACCACTGGTATGATATTTTAACCTATTGGTATGATATTTTAATATGTCATTATCTAAACAAAACAACTATGAAAAGTTATAAAGCAATTATTGTTAGCGGGCTGCTACTAGGTACGGTGGTTTTTACAAGCTGCAAAAAAGATTATACATGTACATGTACCTCATCTGTAGGCGGCACAAGTACTACTTACACACAATCGCTGCCTGACCAAACACGTGCTGATGCAAAAGATGCATGCGAAGGTTATGAAAACCAAAACACCGGTGGCGCTATTTTAACAAGCTGCCATCTGTAGTTTATGATCCTGATATATAAGAAGAGGGTCTGCAAATTGCAGACCCTCTTCTTATATATTAAAATATTATTTCTTAATGAACTGATGGCGTTCTTGCTTGTTATCGCTATAAAAAATAGCCGCATACATACCGGCAGGTAAAGATGATACAGAGACTGTGTTAACATTCAACTGTTGTGCCAGCATTAACTTTCCATTCAAATCGTAAATATTTACGCTGGTATATTCGGCAGGAGCAGTAAAGTGCAATGCATCTGCAACCGGGTTAGGATAAATATTCACTTCATTATTAACCTGTAGTTCATTAACCGAAGTAGGTATGTCAATTGTCAATTTAGCTACATCACTAGTATCTCTTACTGAGTTACAGGCCATTTCATTCGATTTTAAGATACAGCGGAATATATCCCCATCATAAGCTGGCAAAACACTTTTTATAGTTAGTGTTTTTGTTTTGGTACCGCTATAAATAGCGTTGTCATTTATGTTTACAAAATTAACGCCATCAGTTGAAGCTTGCCAGTACATACTGTAGTTCCGTCCTGCAGCACTAACGGTAAATGTAGCGTTTGCCAAGGCTTTCACTTGAATATCGGAAGGGTTAGTAGCAAAGTATGGGGATGGCAACACTACAAACTCAATTGCATCTGTTGTAGCAGTATTACAACTACCATCAACCACACATCTAAATATCTTGCCATCCAATGTGTCCTCAGTATATGCTATATTCAGTTGCGATGTATTAATACCACTGTATGGATATTCATTAGGCACATCAGTGAAACCATTATTTGTAGATCCCATCTGCCATTTATAGTTTACCGCGTTACCGGCATTTGTTATAGCAATTGAGGCTGACCCACGCACGCATGAAGTATCACCCTCGGGTTGCGATGTAATAAATACCGCCGGCGTTACGCTGATTATGCTCGCGTCAGTATAAACGGTAGCACCACAGGTACTCATCAATTTACAACGGTACATATTATTGCTATAAGAAGCAGGCACACTGGCAAGTGAAAGTGATGAAGTGAATGCACCTGTATATACGGAGCTGTTATTAATATCAGCAAAACCTGAACCATCATCTACCTGCCACCGGTATGTTAAAGTTTCATCAGCATCGGTACTAAACGTAGTGTTTTCAGTTTCGCAAATATTCTTAGCAACTGGTTGCGTATTAATAACCGGCACCTGGCAAACGGTTATCGCCATAACATTCAAAACCCCTTTACCACCTGTTTTAGTAACATCTACACCAATGACTTCTTTTGCGTAATTCGATGGACTAAGAGTCAGCTTTCTTTCATATAAACGAGGGTCGCCTGAAGGATTTTCCAATAAATTATTTACTCGGTTAACACGTCCTATACTTTGTATGGCATAACCTGAGCCACCATACCAATCAGGGAAGTTGATACCGGAAAATACCTGTGTTGTGTTATCGCTGAATTTTACAGTAAAAGTGGCATCAGCATCGCCACTTCCGCTTGTTGCTAATATATATAGGTCGCCTGTGTGGCTGGTGCCAAAGGTCAGGCTGCCAGATGTGGTAGATGCATCTAACTGCAATGAGTTATTGGCTGAATAATCTGCCAACTGATATTGCACGTTTGCAGTGGCAGCACTATTGATCAGGCCGTTTATGGGTAATGCCGCAGCTGGGGCTGTATTACCTGAAACCGCTTTAAAATCTGCCGAAACGAAATTATAATCGGCTACATCTACGGCAATTGAAGTTGAAGCATTGGCGTTACCTACCCCATTAGCTACAATGTCTTGATTAAAACCTGTTAGCGCGATAGGATAAAATGTTGCGTTGGCCGATAATGAGGCAAGTGCAAGCAATGTTGCAAGGGATATTTTTTTATTCATGGAACAGATGTGTTGATAGATAGACACAAAACTACACGCAATGGTTTGGGCAATCAAAAAATATTTATATTATCAATTAAATCTATTCTCTACCATTAGTTAAAATCACCTTAAGAAAGCATACACAACAATACAGGTTAAGTTTTTTAGTTTAATTTGAAGTAATGAGTTCTTGTAAACTATTTTTTCTATTTATCACAATCATTATATGTAATCATACTGAATTGCACGCTCAAAATGCTGTTCCAAAAACACACCGTATCTTAATATTATTGGATGGCTCCCATTATATGTCACATTTTAATGACAATGGCAGGAGCTACTTTACCAACGCTGCTGAATTTATAACACACCTTATAGACAGCAGCTATATCGTTAATGAAGATTTGGAATATGGCTTGAGAGTTTATGGGCACCAATACAATGAAAATGACAATAGATGCAATGACAGTCGTCTTGAAGTACGGTTTACAAAAGACAATCTTGCGCAAATATCACTCCGCCTGCGCGATTTAAAGCCAAAAGGAAATGGTAATGCAGCTTATGCTATACAGCAGGCATACCAAAATGAAATGGTGGATACGCAACGTTACTGGTATAGTATAATATGGATAACTGCCGATACCGGGAAATGCTACACCGATCCATGTGCTTACATACAGCAAACAATAAAAAACGACTTGTACAAACTGTGCAATATACGGCTGGCAGGGGCTGCAAGTAAAACTGCTAATTGCTTTGAGCCAGTATATATTGTAAACCCTGAAGATGAAATACACGCCATAGCAAGTATTATACCTTACTATAAAAAAGATAAAAAAGCAGAAGCTTATTGGGATGTTGTGAACAGACAAAAACCAAAGCAAACGTATTTGCCACTTACCAAGCCATCTGTTACACAGCCTATTGACAGGCAGAAGAGGGATACAATTATAACGCTAACACCTAAAATTGCGTCAAGCGTTAGTAGCGCAAAAAAAGACCTGATTCCAACCATAGATAAAACCATTATCCCTGCCTTTACACCAACCATAGCTCAACAATTCAATGACAGTGTAACTTTACTCAATACTTTACAGACGAGATCTGTTGAATTAAAAATCCGTTTGACCAGGGTAAAAGCCGGCACAATAGCTGTTCCTGTTTTCTTTGTACCCTTACAAAGGGATTCTGTTGCTTTGCTTACGACAGCCACAACAAAGAGTGCAAAATTGAATGCTCAACCAATTACAATTAACACCGGAAAATATACACCACCAAAGTTTATACCACCCGTCGCCGCACAATCACGTGATAGTGTGACTTTAATTAATTCTTTGGGTACCAAACAAGGCCTGAATGGAAAATCTGAAAAAATAGTTATTGCAAAAGCTACAATACCCGCCTACCACCCTCCGGTTCCGGTAAAAGTTAATGATAGTGTTGGTTTGCTTAATACACTTCCAACTAAAGTTTATCCAATTCTCATGAAAACGACTATTACTACACACAGGGTAAAAATACCGGAATTCAGTCCTCCTGTTCCCACGCAATTAAGAGATAGTGTAGCTATTTTATCTTCATTAACTACAAAAGCTCAAACAAAAAAACTTACAAATCCTACGTTTACACCTACGGCCGCTATAATACCAGCATTTGCACTCCCCAGGCAAACTGATGAAATGATGGCAATCTCTACAAAGCCAAAGCCTATATCTGTGCCACCTCAACCTATAATAAAGCCATTTTCAAAAATTAAAGTTCCTGAATTTTATGTTTTATCCTTACCAGGCGAAGTCCCTGATAATCAAACAGAAATGCCGCCGGAACCACCTATCGAGGAAATAGTGGATGCAGACGCTGTTCCGGCAATAGTATTTGGCAATTTGAATGTAAAATCATTTGGTGCTACAGTACGGGTTCAGGTTTATCGTATAAAATTGGGCGAAGACATCTTAGTTAGCGACAATTCTTTTTCAGGCCCAAAACAAATCAGGATAAAACTGGAACCTGGCAGGTATAAATTAAGATATAACCTTAATGATGGCACAGAAGTTACCAAACCTTTCTTAATAGATGAAGATACAGACACGGATATTAATGTAAAATAGTTACCACCCCATAAAAATATTTAACCTATAAATGGGGGTATAGCACCCGTGGGTTGTCTTACAATAAAGCAACCATTGACTGAAGCATTTATCTTTGCTCCGAAACACACAGCTGTCCGCATGAAATATACCCCAGCAGCAGAGGCCAACCCACCCTTGGCTGCGAATAACGAGGCTATGTTCGAACAGGTATTCAAGACCTATTTTAAGGGCTTGCATGCGTATGCCTGCACCATTTTAAAAGACGAGGCTATGGCTGAGGAAATGGTACAAAATGTCTTTTTCAAACTTTGGGAGAAAAAAGAGCAAATAACTGTACAACAATCTGTATCAGCCTATTTATATAGAGCAGTCTATCACGAATGTCTCAATTATATAAAACATACCAAAGTGCGGGCTGCGCATAAATCTTACACCCTGCACCACAATACTGAAGCCGATAATACCAGCGACAGGACTACCCTACGCGAGCTGGAAGAAAAACTGGATAAAGCAATAAAAAAATTGCCAGAACAATGCAGAACTGTCTTTCAACTTAGCAGGTTTGAAGAATTAAAATATAAAGAAATAGCTGAAACGCTAGGCATTTCAATAAAGACAGTGGAAAACCAGATGGGAAAAGCGCTGCGCATCTTACGCCAGGAACTCACGGAATATCTGCCGGCTATACTCATAATATTATTACTCAACCTGTAAAGAAGCAAGAAGTGAACAGAAACCTTATAAATATGACGGATGACTTGCTGGTAAAGTATTTACTGGGCGAGGCAACCAACGAAGAAACCGAACTGGTAGATAAGTGGATAGTACAAAGCGATAACAACCGTAAGCATTTCGAACATTTCCAACTAATATGGCAGGAAAGCAAAAAACTGGAAGCCGTAAGTACTGTTAACATAGCTGACGCATGGGAGAGATTTAAGAATAGGGCTAATTCCATACAAGCAGAGCCAACGAAAGTGATAGATTTTAAGCCAGCATACAGATGGCAAAACATTGCAGCAATACTATTAGTGCTTATTTGTTGCAGTTGGTTTGTATACTATTTCGTAATGAACAGGGGCAATGAGATGATAGCCATTGAAGCAGGTAACGTTCCCGTTATTGACACACTACCCGATGGCTCTGTCATTACCCTTAACAAACATTCCAGTCTTAGCTATGCCAGTAATTTTGACGGAAAAACACGCAATGTAAACCTGAAAGGAGAGGCATT
Source organism: uncultured Sphingobacteriales bacterium (assembly GCA_946479435.1). The sequence goes on from CAMLFX010000031.1 coordinate 21,898, forward strand.
TTTTAATGTTGCACCTAATAAAAGCAGGCCATTCATTATATCAACCAATGATGTAAAGGTACAAGTAGTAGGTACCTCTTTTAATGTAAAAAGCGACGCTAAAAAAACGGAAGTGATTGTTGAAACAGGTATTGTAAAAGTGGCCAAACATCATCACGATGTAACGCTAAAACCCAACGAAAAGGCAACAATATATTTCAATGCATCGGTACCAATAAAAGAAATGAACGATGATGTTTTATATAACTATTATCGTACAAAAGAATTTGTATGTAATGGCACCCCGCTGTGGCGCCTGGCTGATGTACTGAATGAAGCTTATGGTGTAGAGATAAACATACCAAGCGAACACTTAAGGCAAATGCCTATAACAACAACTTTTCGCAATGAGCCTATAGAAAACATACTTGCAGTGATTAGCGAAACGTTTAACATACGCGTGGACCGGGATGGTAACAATATAACACTAAGATAAGCCACCCATGCTTGTAAAAAACCACATAGTATTTCTGCTAATATTAATTTTGTGTCTTTGTGCTAACACCACAAAGGCACAAACATTACTGAATAAAACTGTTGTTCTCAACCTTCATCGTACTCCTTTATCTTCAGCACTTGCATATATAGGTAAACAAGGTGGATTCAGTTTTTCATACAATAGTAATTTGATAAAAGGAGATAGCCTCGTAACAATAAAAGTGGACAATGTGCCCATACACCAGGTCTTGGACATGCTTTTTGATGGCAGTATAGAATACAAGGAAACAGCTAACCATATTATCCTGCAAAATGCCCCACCTTATTGGTATGTATCGGGATATGTAGTGGATGAACTCACAGGAGAAAAATTAGTTAACGCCAGCGTATATGAAAAGCAACAACTGGTAGCATCGCTTACCGATGAGCAAGGATATTTTAAACTAAAACTACGCGACCGCTTGCAACCCGCCGTAATCAGCATAAGCAAATCATGGTATAGCGACACTTCGGTACAACTGCATTCGGGTACAGATAAAGAATTAACAGTAGGCATTATACCCAAAAGCTTCGTACTGGATTCCGTTTCTGTCACACCCAATTCACAAATAGAAAAAAGCTGGTTAGGCAATATTTTTCTTTCATCGCGCCAAAAAATGCAAAGCCTGAATATCAATAGGTATTTTGTCGATAAACCTTATCAGGCTTCGGTAATACCGGGCGTGGGCACACACGGGAAAATGAGCGGGCAGGTAATCAATAAATTCTCATTCAATATGCTGGGTGGATACACTGCCGGCGTAAATGGTTTCGAGATCGGCGGACTTTTTAATATCGTACGTAAAGATGTACGATATGCACAAGTCGCAGGGCTTTTTAATATTACGGGCGGTAAGGTGAATGGCGTGGAAATTAGCGGCTTATATAACTATGTGTTAGACACTGTAAATGGCGTTATAGTGTCGGGCTTAAGCAATATGACAAGTAAAGATGTAACAGGTGCTAACATAACAGGTTTATACAATCACGTTAATGGCAATACCTCTGGCGTACAAGCAGCTGGCCTTGTGGCTTATACTAATAAAAATACAGGTGGTACACAGATAGCGGGGCTCGGAAATATAACCCGCGGAAGCGTGGATGGCGTACAAATTGCAGGATTATTCAATTATGCCGGAAAAATAGATGGCACTCAAATAGCAGTCATCAATATCGCAGATACGTCTTCAGGTTATAGCATAGGCCTTATTAACATTATCCTAAAAGGTTATCATAAGTTATCCCTATCAACAAATGAATCATTACCTTTTAATGTTGCTTTTAAAACGGGCAACAAAAATATTTATAGCATTCTCATAGGTTCTTTCGATACAAGACCAGGTAAGAAATTGGCAGGAATGGGTTATGGTATCGGTACTGATATTACACTGTATAAGCGATTCTCTCTTTGCCCCGAGCTTAGTGGTGAATACTTATATCTTGGTGACTGGCATAATACGCATGTACTATCGAAGTTGCAACTAAATTTCACTTATAAAGCAAATAAATACTTGGCTTTTTATGTTGCACCTTCATTCAATGTTTACAATATTGAAATAGCAAACCCTGTAACTGATTTCAGAAACAACATCTTTCCAGCCTATAACACAAACCGAATGATGAATAATTTATATAGCTGGTTTGGCTGGAGCATCGGTGTAGATATTTTCTAGCTTTTTTATACAGTAAAATAGGGGTATTATATCCCTGCGTTGTCATAATGCAAATCAGCATTTTTATGACAACGAAACGTACATTTTTCTCAACAATACTCTTTGCGTTATATGCATTAAGTGTTTCTGCACAAGATAAACATGCACCTATACACATAGGGCTTATCTATCCTTTAAGTACTAATGGAATACACGCAGGTGAATATAGCAACACTATTTCCTTGCATGCTATAACAGGCGTAAGCGCTTCGGAAGAAGCAATGGCAGCTGCGGGACTTGCCAATATCATAAAACACAATGCAACAGGTGTAATAGCTGCAGGCTTCTTCAATCAGGTTGGCGGAAATGCAGAAGGCCTGGTAGCCAGTGGTTTTTTAAGCAATGTGAAAGAAGAAGTAAAAGGCGCGCAGATCTCGGGTTTCGGCAATATATCGGGCAGTGTACACGGTTTACAATCTGCCGGCTTCTTCAACATCAACCGCAATAATTTATCGGGCGCACAAATGGCGGGTTTCTTTAACCTGTCAAAAACCACCGATGCACAATTTGCAGGTTTCATAAACATTGCCAATGATGTGCCTTACACACAAATAGCAGGGTTTATAAATAAAGCAGACGATGCAACCGTACAGCTGGCAGGTTTTATAAATATTGCTAAATGCGCTAAAGTGCAAATGGCGGGCTTCATAAATATTGCAGATAGTTGCGATTATCCTATTGGCTTTATCAACATCGTTAAAAAAGGAGAAAAAATAATAGGCTTGAGTGTAGATGAATCGGCAACTGTATTGGCTTCATTTCGTTCAGGTGGCAGAATATTGTATGGCATTGTTGGTGTAGGTTATAATCTCAATACCGTTGACTTGATGTATGCATTTGAAGCAGGTATTGGCGCACACCTTCCAATTAGCAAAATCTTCCGTATCAATTTTGAAGCCGCTACTACAGGCCTGGTAAATTTTGATACTGATGGTAATTATAAGTTTGCAGTAAGGGCATTGCCTTCAGTAAAACTGGGCGATAAATGGGAACTTTTTGCCGGACCTACTGTTAGCTTTCTGAATATGAACATAGGTGGTAACGACCAGTTTGAAGGCTATTCTTTATGGACAGGCGGCGATTGGGACAGGGATTATGGCCTGAGCCTGGGTGCTATCGGGGGCATACAACTACACTTATAAAAATATTTTCTTGCCGCGTAGGGGTAATTACCACTTCTTCTGTCTTAATAGTACAAGCAACAAAACACATAATACCAAAACACAAAACAACACTACTTAATACAAAAATTATGAAAAACGCATTACTTTTTGCATTCGCAGCAGCTACATTATTCGCAGCATCTTGCAACAAACACAGGCTCAGGGGCGAAGGCGACAGTAGCTCTGAAACAAGAACACCGGGCAGCTTTACAAGTGTAATAGCTGATGGTTCAACACCTGTAGATGTATATCCTTCAACTGAAGACCGCGTAGTAGTAACGGGCTATAACAACCTGATAGGTGTTTACGAAACCAGTGTAAGCGGTGGCACTTTAAGATTGAAATTCAAAGATGATTATATAAATATCCGGAACAACAATCTTAGTGTAGCGGTATACACAAAAGACATGAACAGCATTAAAATAAATGGATCGGGTGATGTGCATTTACACCCCGGGCTTACCAGCAATGCTATGGTAACTGAAATAAACGGATCTGGTAATATCCGCATCGATGAAAATCATTTTAATAATATGAGCTGCAGTGTAAATGGTTCAGGCGATATTTTGGCACAGCCATGCGTAGCTCAAAATGTTATTGCGAAAATATCAGGCTCAGGCAACATCCGTATAACAGCGGAAAAAACCCTTAGCGTACGTATTTCAGGGTCAGGAAATGTTGACTACTGGGGCAACCCACAAATAACTGAAGTAAATATATCAGGCTCAGGTAAAATCATCAAGCATTAGTCATCATACAGTTATGTTGAAAGCCGGCAATTACCTGCCGGCTTTCCTTATTTTTGCTGTGTGAAACGAAAGAGTATTTTTTTATTGATACTGGCGATAGTATTTATAATTGGCGGATGGTGGATGGTACATTCAAATTGCAGCGCTAACCGGCACCCACCTACTACAACATTTGAACGGATGATGGATAAGGGCAACCTCCATTCTATCGATTCGGGCATCCACATGCTGAAAACAGGCGACGTAGTGGTACGTACCGGCAATGATATTACCAGCTATATGTTATGCAAAGTGAACTGGAGAGATAAAACCTATTCACACTGCGGGCTGGTAGTGGTGGAAGATGGTTATCCCTTTGTATATCATAGCATTGGCGGTGAAGACAATCCTGATGCGCTACTGAGGCGCGACTCTGCAAGTTTCTGGTTTTCACCTGAAAACAATCTTGGGTATGGAATAGTGCGACTGGATTTACCTTGCGATAAGGAAGAAACCCTGGTAAAACAGATAAAACAATTTTACATACAGAAGAAGAAATTTGATATGGATTTTGACCTGGCTACTGATGATCGCTTTTATTGTGCCGAATTTGTTTCTAAAACTATCGGGCTGGCTACCGGCGATAGCAACTATTTTATGCCTACATCAATATTGAGCTATAGGTATATGGGCATTGATGATATATTTCTTAGCAAGCATGCTAACTTCATTTGCCAAATACGATATAAGTGATAACTTTGCGCCATTGTAAACTAACATTATATATGAAAAAATTATTGTTTTCTTTAGCTGCTGTATGCTTGCTGGCTATATCATTAGTAAGCTGTAGTTCAAACAGCCCAAAGGCTTCAGCCGAGAAATTCCTGAACAACCTGTACCACATGGACTACAAAGAAGCTAAAACTGTAGCCACTGAAGACACTAAAAAAATACTGGATATGATGGAACAATTTTCCAGCATGATGCCAGATTCGGCTAAAGACAATGCCAAGAAAATAAAAGTGACTATTAAAGATGAAAAAATTGATGGCGATAAAGCAATAGTTACCTATACTACTTCTGAAAGCACTACCGAACAAAAAGTAGACCTGGTAAAAGAAAACGGCAAATGGCTGGTAAAATACTCTAAGCAAGATGGTGGTGGCGACATGAGTGGTGAAGAACCAATGCCTACCGAAGAACCAATGACCGATTCTACAGGCGCACCAATAACACCTGCTGACGGCACAACGGTCTCACCCACCGACACCGCAACGGCCAAGTAAACAGACTACAATAACATTATAAAAAGCTACCTCAAAAAAGGTAGCTTTTTTATTGACAATAACATTCACATAACTAATACAAATTAATACTGATAGGAAAATCCAATACCTTTGCACCTCATATAAACCCTAAATGAAGAAATTACCCTTCCTTGTTGTATTACTATGCTTTACAACCATTGATCTTTGGGCCAGAGTAGTTTATGTAGACAGCAGCAATGTTGCCGGTTTTCAAAACGGTACCAGCTGGACAACGGCTTACAGCAGCTTTCAGGCTGGCATAAACAATGCCATTGCCGGCGATAGTGTTTGGGTAGCAAAAGGAACTTACAACCCTGCATCCAGCACCTCCTTCAGTATGAAGGACAGCGTGAAAATATATGGCGGCTTTACAAATACTAGTACCTCATTCAGTCAACGTAACATTACGGCTAATATAACTATTCTGAAAGGTCGTAATGCAACTTTTGGTTCGGGTGGAGTAATAGAAAATCCCTACAACCTGACGCCAGTGTCCATGATCGATGGCTTTACAATAACAGGAGGAAAGGCTTGGAACGGGGGTGCTATTAGCAATATGAGCGCTTCACCAACAATCAGTAATTGCATTTTTTCTGCTGATACTTCATTTAGTGGTTATGGAGGTGCTATTTATAATGATTATTCTTCACCAAAGATCATCAATTGTACCTTCTCAAATAATAAAGGATTAGGACAAGGTGCGGGGTATGGAGGCGCTATTGCTAATAGTCATTCATCACCTACAATCACTAACTGCACTTTTTCAGACAATACTGCAGAAAATACGGTTACGAATTTCAGCAGTTATGTTTACTGTTATGGTGGCGCTATTTACAATTCTTATTCTTCTCCTACCATTGATGGCTGCACATTTACTAATAACAAAGCGAATGGATATAGCGCTTTAACGGCTTATGGTAACGGGGCAGCTATCTATAATACATCATCATCACCCATTATTAAAAACTCTAGTTTTCAAAACAATATAGCTACAGGTGGTGGACCAATAAATACCCCTGGTGGATCATGGGGTGGTGCTATATGCAGCTTCAACACATATGACGTATTTACTAAAATCATAATTGAAAACTGTAATTTTTCCAATAATATAGCCACGACAAACGCACACGCCATGGGTGCGGGTGGCGCTATCTACGTCAGCACTACTGGTGATACAAATATTGTGATCAGAAATTGCAATTTTACCTATAATAAAGCTAATTGGGGAGGGGGTATCGTGCTTGCTTCAACATTTGCAAAAATTGAAAATTGTACTTTCAATAACAATAAAGCAATTAGCTATGGTGGTGGAATTTCTGCCAGCGGCGCTACGGTCACTTTAATTAATTGCGAATTTACACAAGACACTGCAAAATATGGTGGTGCATTATCTATTGAGGGCACATATTATTTAAAACCAGATGGTTTTAGTACTACTAATTGCCTTTTCGCAAAAAATATAGCTGATAGTTTTGGTGCTGCCATATATTGTAGTAACTCAAAACCTAAGCTAGTTAATAATACTATTACCAAGAATACAGCTGCTGTTAATGGTAGTGGTATATATAATGCACAAGCTTCCTATCCGAGAATTATTAATTCAATTGTATATGATAATACTTCGTCGGGCATAGCAAACGATGGTACTTCTTCACCCAGTGCATATTACAGCCTGATACAAGGCTATGCTGCTAATGCAGCCAATCATATTATTGCAGGCACTACAGATCCCCTGTTTGAGGATACAACAAATGGTAACTTCAGATTGCAGTTTACAAGCCCATGCTTCAATAAAGGGAATAACGACTCTTTATGGGCAGCAATAACACAAGATCTTGCAGGAAATACACGCATACTGAATGACACCGTAGATATAGGTGCATATGAATATATGCTTGCAGTAAAACTGGGGGCAGACACGTCAATTTGCACGGGCGACACTTTATTGCTGGATGCCCATAACCCTGGCTCTACATATTTGTGGAGCAACGGTGCAACTACAC
>CAMLFX010000032.1 GCA_946479435.1 uncultured Sphingobacteriales bacterium
AGATCATTCGTCGTGACTGGAGTTCAGACGTGTGCTCTTCCGATCTCCAGCCAGGCATTAATATCCGGCTCCTTTACACTTATTGGTGAGGCTGTAAAGCTGAACTTGTGGCCGAAAATGAAGATCAATTACCCTACTATAGAACGCGGACAATTATTTATTCCCGGCATCAACCTCCTGTTATTTGTAGGTTGCATAGGCATGGTATTGCACTTCCAGCGTTCCGCTAATATGGAAGCGGCTTATGGCCTTTCTATAACCTTGTGTATGATCATGACATCGTGCCTGTTTGCATACTATATGTTCATAAAACGGGTACCTATTGTATGGATAGCAGCTTACTTATTTGTGTACCTGGTTATTGAATTTTCTTTCCTGGTTGCCAACCTCGAAAAATTCCCTCATGGTGGTTTTGTTACATTGATAGTAGGTGGCGGTTTATTCGGGGTTATGCTATCCTGGTTCAAAGCACGGAAGATAAAAAACAGGTATGTAGAGTTTGTGCGCCTTGAAGATTATGTCCCCATCATACAAGAGCTAAGTAACGACCGTAGCATACCCAAGTACGCTACACACCTTGTATATCTTACCAGTGCCAACAACCCTAAAGAAATAGAGCATAAGATCATCTACTCTATTCTATATCGTAAACCTAAGCGTGCTGACCTATACTGGTTTGTGCATGTAGATGTACTGGATGACCCTTATACCATGGAGTACTGTGTTCAAACCATTATCCCCAACGAGATAATCCGTGTTGAATTCCGCCTTGGTTTCCGTGTTGAGCACCGCATACAGGCCATGTTCCGTAAGGTAGTGGAAGAAATGGTGAATAATAAAGAAGTGAACGTTGTTAGCCGTTATGAGTCTTTAAGCAAAAACAACGTGATGGGCGATTTCCGCTTCATTATAATGGAAAAATTCCTGTCGCGCGATAATGCTTTACCACTTTGGGACCGGCTTATGATGCGCAGTTACTTCTGGCTGAAAAAAGTAAGCCTCTCCGAAGAAAGAGCTTTTGGCCTCGACTCGTCAGACGTAACGCTGGAAAAATATCCCATCATTGTATCGTCAGTTTCAGAGGTCAACCTGAAGCGACTGGACGATCAGTAATTTTTTTTCAGTATTTAACTAAGGTCGCCCAGGCCTATTACCTGGTGTCTGTTGGGTATTTCCACATCAAGAAATCCCTTGCGTATCAGCCTTTCCCTGAAGTGTTGCTGTACCTCATATTCACCATGCACTAAAAAGAGTTTCTTTACTTCCTTCGGGTTTTGGCAAGCCAGCCATTGGCTCATGTCATCATAATCGCCATGGGCACTTAAGCTATTAATAATGCCAACCTGCGCTGCTACTTCATAGTGTGTGCCAAATATACTTACATGGGTAGCGCCTGCCCTTAGCCTGCCTCCCAATGATTCGGGTTCACAATATCCTACAATCAATATAGTGTTGCGTGCATCGCTAATATTGTGTGCAATGTGATGTTTCACCCTGCCGGCTTCAGCCATACCCGATGCCGAAATAATGACGCATGGTTCTTTAGAAGAGTTAAGGTGAATTGACTCTTCGGCAGTACGTAAGTATTCCAGCCCCTCGAATGCAAAAACATCTTCATCTTTCTGTAGCAGTTCTTTTACTTGCTTGTTAAAGCATTCGGGATGACGCTTTATTATTTCTGTTGCTTCAATAGATAGTGGACTATCTACATAGTATTTAACTTTCGGTAAACGCCTTTCCAGTTCCAGCCGGTTCAATATATACAACAGCTCTTGCGTACGCCCTACGCTGAAAGCGGGTATTATCAGCTTGCCCTTCCGTTCAATACAGGTCTCTTCAATATGATTAAGGAGTATATCAACAGACGGCAATACTGTTTCATGTAGCGAATTCCCGTATGTTGATTCCATAATTATATAATCGGCTTGCGGAAATACATCAGGTGAGCGGAGTATCACATCGCGGTACCTGCCAATATCTCCGCTGAACGTCAAACGCACCTGTTTGCCTTGCTCTTGCAGTATAAGGTTTACGGCTGCGCTTCCTAATATATGCCCGCAGTCGGTGTACAACAGCTCTACTTCATCATCGATCCGGTATTTTTCATTATAATCTATCAAATGCAGTAGCGGATAAACATTACTTGCATCTTCTTCAGTGTATAGTGGCACTACATGCTCACGGCCCTGCATATCGCGCGTTTTGTTTATATACTTCGTGTCCGACTCCTGTATGCGTGCAGAGTCGCGTAGTAATATTTTTAGCAGGTCGGCTGTAGATGTGGTGCAATATATCTTACCCTTATACCCATCTTTTACCAGTTTAGGCAACAGCCCTATATGATCGATATGTGCATGGGATATAATAACGTGTTTCAGCTCTGTGGGTTCAAAGCCCCACTCGTTATTCATTTCAAATGTTTTCTTCCCCATTCCCTGAAACATGCCGCAGTCCAGGAGTATTTGTGTGCCCGATTTTAAATGTACTATATGCTTAGAGCCTGTTACTGTTCTTGCTGCGCCGTGAAATGATATCTTCATATCTGCTTAATAAATCTTTAAAATAAAAAAAGCCTCTCATTATAAGAGAGGCTTTAAAGTTAACAGATAATATTTTACTTAACCATCGTTTTGAATTCCTGTTCGTCAACTTTAACAGGATATTTCTTCCTCATTTCTTCATTCCATTTCTTTTCAAGATAGTCCTGATATTCTGCTATTACATAACCACGCGCATCTGCCAAGCTTTTTTGCGATGGCTCATTATATACTTCATCAACCTTCGCTACTACGTATGTACCGTCGCTTGCTTTTTGCGCCTCGGTTATAGTTTTAGGTTTTATAGCGCCGCGTGGCACATCAGTAAATTTCGAAAATTCAAAATGGCCTCTTTGTATAAGTGCTGCATCCTGCAAAGTGGTTGAATTCATTTCTTTCAGAATATCCTCATCGCTGGTGTTTTTCTTAAGCAATGCAAGGCCCTTTTTCAGTTGCTCTTCGTTTTTGAAACGATACACTGATCCGGTAAAGCCGGGCTCCCACATATAGTTACCTTTCTTAGATTCATAAAACGCCTTAAGGCCTGTTGTATCTTTCGCTGCCTTACCCCACACGCTGCGGTCCATCAACTCAAACAGCATAATACCGTCTTTGTATTCTGTCATCAGGTTTTTAAACTCAGGTTGTGTTTCTGACAATCTGTGTTCTTCCATGTCGTTTACTGTTGATGTAACGTATAGCTTATACAAATCGCGGCCTACTGCTTTTTTAGGCCCAGTAAGGCGCCCGTTAGTAAGACGGTCAGCATAAGCTACAAAATCACTTTGCTTATAGTCAACACCACCCAGGGTAAACACAGGTTTGTTCATGCCATTAAAATCGCTTAACTCAAATTTATTGGCATTTTTACCTGTATCAGGTATTTTGCTCATCCTATCAATAACTGCATCAATGTTAGCAGGATATTCTTTGAAACCATTTTTCGCTTTTATCTTATCGAAGAATGCTTCCTTTGCCAGTTGCGCCCTTGAATCATTATTTACTTTACGTGTCAAATAATTTTTAAGGCTATCAAAAGGTTTTAGTGAATTGCGCGATATCAGTTTGATGATATGGAAACCATATTCTGTTTTTACAGGAGCAGAAATATCACCCGGTTTTTTAAGTGCGAATGCTGCTTTTTCAAAATCAGGATCCATTTTACCTACACCAAATGCAGGCATAACCCCGCCATCTTTCTTAGTGAACCTGTCATCTGAATATTTCGTAACTGCATCTTCAAAAGGCATTCCTTTTTTCAAATCTCTCAGCACGCTATCCACTCTTTTATTGCCCAATGCAATGCCTTCCTCGCCCTGCGATTTCTTTACTTCAATAAGTATCTGTGCCACTTTTACTTCACCTTGTGCAGCACGCTTGTCTATAACTTTTACAATATGGTAGCCAAACTGCGTGCGGAAAGGTGCAGACACTTTACCAACCGGTGTATTATATACCGCATTCTCAAAAGGATAAACCGTTTGCAATGCTGTAATATAACCTATATCACCACCCTGGTCTTTCGAACCTCTATCATCAGACACAGCCGCAGCAACCGCAGCAAAATCTGCCTTATTTTTAGTGATCGCTTTGTAAACACTATCTATTTTCGCATACGCGGCTGCAGTATCGTTCGATGTGTTAGGAACCGCTACCACAATATGCGCTACACGTATTTCCTGTTTCATACGGTCGTACGATTCAGAAATCAGCTTATTCACCACCTGTTCGTCTGTAAGGTAAGATTTGGCTATTTGCCTGCGGTAGTTATCCAGGTCTTGCTGTATGCTGGGCATAGTATCTATACGTTGCAGTTCAGCTTCTTTCACTTTCATCCTGAAGAGTGAATACAGGTCAAGATATTCCCTTAACGCCTTTTCTGAATAATCAGGCTGTTTGTTCAGGCTGTTTTTTTGGTAAACCCTGAGAAATTCTTCTTTGCTTACCGGGTTGCTGCCATAGGTAAAGAGGGTTTGCGCCATGGCCGATGTAATAAATAGGCCCGATGCAAGACAAGTTAGAACCAGCTTTCGCATTGTGTTTTTATGTTTTTCTTGTTGAGGATGATAATACTATTTTGATGTCTTTGCTTTTGTTTCCTTTTGCTTTTTCTCCAGCATCTCTATTAGCGATGCCGTATTGATATGATCCAGCCTTTTACCTCTTATTATTTTTTTCTCGTCAAGCAAATATATAACAGGTGTGCTATAAATATCGTAATCGGCCCTGAAGTTTGATGTATGCTTAGGGTCATGTACATGTATCCAGTCCTGCAATTTATCTTTTTCTATTACTTCTTTCCATTTTTCTTCAGCATCTGTACGCACTGCGTATATTTTTACCCCTTTATCTTTAAGCACTGCACGGTACATTGAATCTACTTTCGGCATCTCTGCCAGGCAGTGGCCACAATCGGGCGACCAAAATATAAGCATAGTGTATTTTGCATTCAATCCTCTCAGCGACTGCATTTTCCCATTTATATCGGGTAAATTTATTTCGGGCGCCAGGTTGCCTATTACATTGGGTGCTATTTTATGAGCCCTGTCCACATATTTATCCAGCTCTTCGCTGCTCAGCCAATAAGCATCACCCTTCATATAATAATTCTCAACCAAATGAACGAACACGGCATCCATACCCATTATCTTGCTCGCTTCAGCATTGCGGGTAAGCCACCACAATGTGTATTTAAATAGCTCTTTACTTGCCCTTGCCTTCGCCAGTAAAAAATCGCTTTCCTTTATTACACTGTCCTCGTATGGTATTACCAGTTTATTCATGTATTCATCCAGCTTACCATCGTACACCGGTGTATTTATCAGGCGGTCATCGCTAAAGTCAAATTTATCCCAGTAGTGTTCTTTATAATAATGGTAGCTGAACGCTGAATCGGGTGTGCCATCAGGCAAAAAGTGCTTTCCTTCCGGTACAATAGGCACATCCATTGCATTGAAGATATTCGCCAGTTGCGTGTTAGGGTGTTTTGCCGCAAAATCTTTCCTGTACTCCAGCAGTTCCTTCGATATACCGGTGTACTTCTTTTGAATATTTGTTGTATCCTGTTTTGTTTTTGCTTGTGCCAGCTCTTCCTGGTACTGTTTATGCTTACCAGCAAAGGTTTTCATATAGTCCAGGTATTCGAAGAACATTTTACTTTCTTCTGAATTTTTAATGGCAATGCCGTCAGGTAGTTTGGCTATATCGGCAGTAATGGTAATATCGTCACCGTTATTCAGCAAAAATTCAAAATAGGTTTGCTTGTCCGATAACAGTATCATATAAATGCCACCTATCAGCGTGTCTTTCGATTGCAGCAAAGCAGTACCTGTCTTGCTGATCCTGGCAGAATCTGTTTTATAAATTGTGGGCATGGGCTTACCGTAGTAGTGCACCAGGTATAGCATGCTGTCTTTAACGTTAGCCAGTTTCAATTGTATTTTATAGCCATTCTTCGCCTGCGACGACAGTACTATAAAAAAGCTTACAACCGTTATTAGCAATGAGCGGGAAAATAGTTTCTGCATTTCTTATTCTTTGGAAATATGTTTTTTTAATTGCCGTTTTTCTCTTGCCTTTCAAGTATATCCAGTAGCGTAACCAGGTTGGTATGATCTACTTTTTTACCCTTTATTATATGTTTATTATCTAGCAAATAAGTAACGGGGGTTGCGTACACATCGTACTGCGCCCTGTAGTTCGACTTATGTTCGGGGTCATATACATTCACCCAATCGTTTATTTTGAATTTGTCTATGGTTTCCTGCCAGTTCTTTTCATCACCATCGGTACGCACGGCATATACTTTTACACCTCTTTTTTTCAGTACTGCATTGTAAACAGAATCTATCTGGGGCACTTCTTTCAGGCATGCGCCACATTCGGGCGACCAGAATATAAGTAATGTGTACTTACTGTCAAGATCGTATAAGTTATGAGGTTTATTATCTATTCCTGTCATTTTTATATCCGGCGCTATATTACCTATTACGTTCGGTGCAATTTTACGTGCCCTGTCAATGTATTTCGAAAGAAGATCATCACTCATCCAATAAGCATCGCCCTTCATGTGGTAGTTCTCAACAAGGTACACAAACACTTCATCAAGGCCCATTATCTTGCTATTCTGAACGTATTTGGTAAACCAGTGCAAAGTATATTTAAACAACTCTTTACTGCCCCTGGTTTTTGCAAGCAACATATCAGCCTCTTTTTCAAGACTATCGGGCACCTGCATTACCAACCTTGTAACATATTCATTCAACTTGCCATCGTAAATAGGTGTATGTATCAGCCTGTCGTCTTTAAAATCAAATTTATCCCAGTAATGCTGTTTATAATAACGGTAGTTAAACTCACTATCTACTTCGCCATTAGCCAGCAAATGCTTGCCGGAAGGTATTATTGGCACCTCTAAAGCGCTAAATATTTTTGCTAGTAATGTGCCGGGGTATTTGTTTATATAATCCCTTCTGTATTGTGTTACTTCCTTAGCGTCATCGGCTGCTTTTTCTACTATAGCCGTTGTATCAGCCTTTGTTTTAGCAGCTGCCAGTGCTTTGGTATTTGCTGCCTGCTTTTGTGCAAACGCCTGCAGGTAGTTTACATAGCTGGCAAAGCGCTCGTTTTCCGGGGAGTTTTTAAATTTTGCAGTACCGGGCAGGTCTTTGGCATTAGCTGTTATTTGCATGTCATCGCCATCGTTCAGTAAGAACTCCATATAGGTTTGCTTGTCAGACAATAACAGTATATAAATACCCCCCAGCGTTTTATCGTTCGATTTAATTGTTGCATTACCATTCTTATCAAAACGGGCAGAATCGATCTGGTAAATAGTAGGTAGCGGCTCGCCAAAATAATGCGCGAGATAAACCATCGAGTCTTTTACTCCGTTAAATTTGATTTGAATATTATATCCGTTTGCAGCCAATAACGGTTGTGCAAATCCTGTGGCAAGCAACAGGGCAAGTAGAAAACGTTTCATACTATGTTTGAAGTGAGAGATACGGTTATATAACACATGTTTTTCATGCTATATAACCAAGTGACCAAATTTATAACATTCAGACAGGGTAACCTAGCCTAGGGGTTGTAAATTTGCAGACCATTTAACTAATTTCTAACAAATTGTCCAGGAAAAAGAAACGCGAGGTTAATAACGTATTGATCAGTAGCTATGCGGCTGAAGGCAAAAGTATAGCCCATCTTGACGATGGTAAAGTAGTATTTGTAGAAAATGCTATTCCGGGCGATGTAGTGAACATACGCCTTACAAAAGACAAAAAAAGCTGGGCTGAAGGTAAGGTATTGCAATTGGTACAACCATCAGCAGAGCGTGTAACTCCTTTTTGCCCGCACTTTGGTATATGCGGCGGCTGCAAATGGCAAATGCTGCCATATAACCAGCAACTTGTATATAAGCAACAACAGGTATTAGACCAGTTGCAACGCATAGGCCAGGTAGAGCTACCCGAAATGCTACCCATATCAGGCAGCCCGAAAGACAGGTATTATCGCAATAAGCTGGAGTTCACTTTTAGCAAACACCGCTATCGCACGCAGGAAGAACTACAGGAAGCGGGAGACACGGTATTTGAGGCTGAACCCGCTTTAGGCTTCCATGCACCCGGATTGTTCGATAAGGTAGTAGGCATACATACCTGCTATTTACAGGCAGAACCCACTAATCTTTTACTGCAAACACTACGCAACTATACTGAAGCTAACAAGCTGGATTATTACGATTACCGGGCACATACAGGCTGGCTGCGCAATGTGATTATACGTATAGCGCGCACGGGTGAGGTATTAATAAACCTTGTCATACAGCACGAAGACAAAAAGCAACGCGAAGCTATCTTGGATCATTTGCTGGCTAACATCCCCGGTATTACTACCTTGCACTACACCATTAACCCGAAAGTAAACGATACTATACACGATCTTGAAGTACATTGCTATCATGGCAAAGGTTATATAGAGGAAACCCTTGAAGACTTCAGGTTCAAAATATCACCCAAGTCATTCTTCCAAACCAATACCTACCAGGCAGAGGAACTATATCGCATTACCCGCGATTTTGCCGGGCTTACAGGCAATGAAATATTGTACGACCTTTATTGTGGCACGGGAAGCATAGGTATATTCTGTTCGAAAGGAGCTAAAAAAGTAATAGGTATCGAGGTAATAGAAGATGCGGTGAAAGATGCATACGTAAATGCTGAAATGAACAACTTACAGCATTGTAAGTTTTATGCCGGCGATGTATCGGATATATGCACCGATGAGTTTTTTGCTGAACATGGCAGGCCCGATGTTATCATTACCGATCCTCCCCGTGCGGGCATGCATGAGAAACTGGTACAGCAATTACTGAAAATGCGCGCACCAAAGGTTGTATATGTAAGCTGCAAGCCTGCAACACAGGCCCGCGACCTGCAACTACTTGATGCCGCTTATAAAGTAACCAAAATGCGTCCTGTCGATATGTTCCCGCATACGCACCATATTGAAAATGTAGTATTGCTTGAACTTAAATAGGCCCGGCACCGAACTTTGGCAAGGGCTGCATCGTATATCAACTATGCGGCTCTTGCTCATCTTTTGTACATTCTTTCTCAGTTATTCTTCTACAGCGCAGCGCATTGATAATAGCTTTGCATATAATCAGCTTCATTCAGACAGGTATATCCGTATCAATTATGAAAATGACTTCTTCGCTAATACCGATGAATATTATTCGCAAGGGGCAAGTATTGAGTTAGCCAGCCCATTTTTCAAACAGTCTTTTTTACGACACCTCTTTCCCGCATTCAATAACAATGAGCATGTAATAGGCATCGGCATAGAACAAGATGCTTTTACACCAACCAGTATATTAAGCAATAGCATTCTTTACAAAGACAGGCCCTTTGCCGCCACACTTAGTATAAAACCATTTTCAGTAAGTACCGATGGCCATAAGCAACGGCTTGCGGGTACACTGTTCTTAGGCGTAATAGGACCGGCAGCCGGTGGTAAAGAAGTGCAGACATTCATCCATGCACATACGAATAATGCCCGACCACAAGGTTGGCAGTACCAGATCAGCAATGATGTAATAGCCAATTATAGGCTAATGTATGAGCATAGTTTGCTGCATATCAGCAATTGCCTGCTGCTTACTGCCAATGGTGAGATAAATGCCGGTACATTAAGCAATAAGCTGGGGGTAGGCAGCACTGTAATGGCCGGGCTATTCAACTCCCCCTTCACAATAAATGTGAACAATTCCGTAGTGAATGTTTATTGTTACAATAAAGCCTTTGTAAATATTATTGGCTACGATGCCACACTGCAAGGGGGTATCGTCAACAGCACCAGTGCCTACACAATACCGGCAACTGATGTACAAAGCTTGACCTTTACTAACTGCATGGGTATATGCTTAGCTTACAGGTCGTTTACACTTCTGGGCAGCTATACTTATTTAAGTAAGGAATTCAGTACAGGCACCTCACATTCATGGGGCGGCTTACAACTCGCCTACACCTTCTAGTTAAGGTCGCAGTCAATGCCTGGGTATGATGTGGCATTGGTACGATCCATCAGGTCGAGGCATTTTTTACGTCCCTCGTCTTTATTCTTTGCTCTTATCGATTCAATATAAGAAGAATGATTGCTACGTGCTGTACAGGCACAATCATAAGTTTTATCGCAGGAAGACACTAGCAATAGTGATGTAAAAAGACAAAGAGGTGTAAAGTATTTTTTCATAAGAACGGGAAATTATTATCACCCACGGTTAAAAATAATAATAATCATCAAAAATCAAGTATCAAATAATCATCTGCACTAAGAAAATACCACACATTTAGTTATTTTGGCAAACGATTTGCATTCACTAGTCAAAATAACTGCTATGAAAAGAACATTACTCTCAGTATCCGGTATTGCTGCTGGCCTTTTATTGCTGGCCTCCGGCTGCAAGAAAGTAGATTCGAACGACCTGAAAGATACCGTGCCTTATTACCAGGAATACACCGTAAGCTACGATAAAGCTGCGGCCACTACACATGCTACTGCACTGATACGCGTACGTGAGAAGAACGGCAGCCGCGTAGAGCTGACAAACGGAGCATACGTACATGCCAATGGTGTAGATGAAAACGATAAGCAACCAGCCAGCAACACATACAACTGGTTCTTCGCCAGTATTAAAGACATTCGTTTTGACCTGGCAAAGAATTCGGGCAATGTGATAACCAACATAGTAAGCACTACTGACATTGGCAACGTTGACTTTGCAGCGTCAATGCCTAACAGCTTTGCCAAAGGCACCGAATTCACTTTTGAATGGGCAGGCGATGACCTGGCAGCTGATGAAGAACTGAGCGCAACTATTACCGGTAAGAGTATGCAAAGCGCACTTGTACCCTGGACACAAGCCCTAACCATAAACGGCAGGCAGATAACCGTTTCTGCTGACGATGTGGCCAACATAATGGCCGGCGATGTAACTATCAAGCTGCAACGTGTGAAGAACAAAGCATTAGATGCTGCTGATGGCGACGCTGGTGGCAGCATAAAGATAACAGCTACTACTAACAGGGTACTTTCAATGAACTAGGTATCAGATATTGATAAATAAAAAGGGCGCTCATTGAGCGCCCTTTTTATTTACATGTGTTGTTGTATTTTTTTATCGAATACACCTTTTGGTGCTGCACCTACTTGTTTATCTACTACTTGTCCGTTTTTAATGAACAATACTGCAGGTATGCTGGTGATGCCGTAATTGATGGACAATTGCGGATTCTCATCAACGTTTACTTTACCAATGCTTACTTTGCCGTCGTATTCTTTAGCAAGCGCTTCAATAGTTGGGCCTAAAGCCAGACAAGGGCCACACCATGGTGCCCAGAAATCAATTACTGAAAGTTTATCGCCTTGTAATACTTCTGCTTCGAAATTTGCATCAGTGAATGTTGCTGCCATAACGGTTATTATTAATTATTGTTTTAAAAAAATAAGATTCAAAGTTACTATCAATATCGCAATTGGAATAATAGCCGAAGGAAATACCTCTATAAGCCTTCTATATCAATCGCGTTCTTACTAGTTATACATCATCAATATCATGCCACTTCAAGCGAGAACTTAAAGTCGTCATGATCTTGTAAATACTGCGTCAATTCGTCATTGATTTCCAGCCGTATAGACTGACTTTTCAGCTTTATTGACATTTTATCCATTTCATCCACAACCTGTAGTATCAGTTCTGTATTACCTACATATTGCTTCTGGTTATCATGCAGGAACTTCACCAGGTCGCGGTCAATTTTATGAAGCGGCAACAACAGGTGCATCTTCTTGGTCAGTGTTTTGCGCACCTGGTCGAGCAGGATGATACGATGTATCTGGAACTCCATAACACCCGGGCGGAACCTATGCTCCTGGTACACACCTTCAATCATTAGCTTCTGCCCGTTATCTATAAAATTGTTATAGGTAACATAGTTATTCTCCCAGAAAACTATCTCCTGGTTGCCGGAATAGTCGTTCAATATCATTTTACCAAACTTACTACCCTTCTTAGTGGTCATGTGGGCAGCGTCGGTAACAAAACCGGCAATGCGCACTGTTCTACCCCTATTGTTATCAATTTCACTGATAGGAATAAAATTATAATGTTCCATCTCGAACTTATAACCATCTAAAGGATGTGCACTCAGGTATATCCCGATCACTTCTTTTTCCTTGTCCAGCAGTTCCGACAAGGTCCAGGGTTCGCAGGCAGGCATTACCGGTGGTTTCACATCGGGCATCGTCATTTCGCCGAATAAGCTATTGCTGGCCATTGAAGAGCTTGCCTGAAACTGGTTGCCGAAGCGCACCAGCCTTTCCATACCAGTAACAGGATCGGTGGGCGGTGCATAAAAGTATTGTGCACGGTGCATGTCTTTAAAACTATCCATTGCACCAGCAAGCACCAGGCTTTCCAGCGATTTTTTATTAACAGTACGCTGGTTAACGCGCGATATAAAATCGTACACCGAAATATATGGACCGTTCGCTTCGCGCTCCATAATAATATCTTCCACCGCCGCTTCACCCACACCCTTAATAGCATTCATACCAAAGCGAACCACACTTTCCTTGTTTACCGAAAAACCTTTCAGGCTCTCATTCACATCGGGGCCTAACACTGCAAGGCCCATGCGCTGGCATTCCTCCATGTAGAACTTTATCTTATCGATATTGCCCTGGTTGTTCAGTACCGCAGCCATGAACTCTGCCGGGTAATGCGCTTTAAGATATGCTGTTTGATAGGCTACGAATGCATAGCAGGTGGAGTGCGACTTGTTGAATGCATACTGGGCAAATGCTTCCCAGTCGGTCCATATTTTTTCAAGTTTGTCTTCAGGATGCCCTTTTTGTTTGGCACCTTCCACAAACTGGCTTTTCATTTTATCCAGTACTGCCTTCTGCTTTTTACCCATTGCCTTACGCAATACGTCGGCATCACCTTTACTGAAGCCTGCCAGTTTTTGCGATAGCAACATCACCTGTTCCTGGTACACCGTGATACCATAAGTATCGCTCAGGTATTCTTCCATTTCAGGCAGATCGTATGCTATTTGCTCTTCGCCATTTTTACGCTTAATAAAGTTGGGTATATACTCCAGCGGGCCCGGGCGGTACAGGGCGTTCATCGCAATAAGATCATTGAACTTATCGGGCTTCAGCTCGCGCAGGTATTTTTGCATACCCGCACTTTCAAACTGGAAAGTAGCGTTGGTTTCTCCGCGCTGATACAACTCGTAAGTGGCTGCATCATCCAGCGGTATATTGTCTATTTCAATATCTAGGTTGTAATTCCGTTTGATAAGCGCCAGCGCATCTTTAATAATGGTAAGGGTTTTCAGGCCCAAAAAGTCCATCTTAATGACACCTGCGTTCTCAATTACGTTACCCTCAAACTGTGTTATCAGTAAGGAAACATCTTTTACGCTCGATACCGGTATGAGTTCGGTAAGATCTTTTGGTGCAATGATGATACCTGCCGCGTGGATACCAGTGTTGCGAACAGAGCCTTCCAGCTTTTCAGCAGAACGAAGTACCTGTCCGTGCACCGTATCGGCTGCGTATATTTCTCTTAACTTATTTACATTATCCAATTCCTCAGAACCTAGGCCTTCTTTTTCAGTAAGACTACCCTCACCTTTTATAGGTGCTTTCAGCAGGCGTTTTAAAGAAATCCCCGGGCGTTCAGGCACCAGTTTGGCCAGTCCGTTTGCATCAGGCAAAGGAAGATCCAACACACGCGATACATCTTTGATACTCATCTTGGCAGCCATGGTACCATAGGTAACAATATGCGCTACCTGGTTCTTACCATACTTGTCTACCACGTAGTCGATGACCTTCTGCCGACCAACGTCATCGAAGTCAGTATCTATATCGGGCATGCTCTTACGTTCCGGGTTCAGGAAACGCTCGAACAGGAGGTTATATTTTATGGGGTCGATATTGGTGATACCCGTACAATAGGCCACCACCGAGCCCGCAGCCGAACCACGGCCGGGACCAATGAATACACCAAGGTCCCTACCTGCACGTATGAAATCGGATACGATAAGAAAGTAGCCCGCAAAACCCATGGTTTTGATGGTAAACAACTCAAACTTCAGGCGCTCCTCTACTTCAGGTGTTATTTCACGGTAGCGTTCTTTTGCGCCCGTCCATGTAAGGTGTTCCAGATAAGCGTCCTGGTCGTCGTGAAACTCAGGCGGCACTTTAAAGTGTGGCAATAAGATATCGCGCTCCAGTTTCAGGGGCTTTATCTTATCCACAATCATATTGGTATTATCGATAGCTTCCGGCAGATCGCTGAAGAGCTTCGACATTTCATTGGTATTCTTGAAATAAAACTGGTCGTTATAGAAAGCGAAACGCTTATCCTTCATTTGCACATCATCATCGCTGAAGTCCTTCATGCTAGGTGTGCTCTGTTTCTCACCTGTATTGATACACAGCAGGATATCGTGCGCGTTATAGTCTTCCTGATCCACATAATGCGAATCGTTGGAGGCGATGATAGGCACATTGTACTTGCGTGCAAACTTCACCAGCACCTCGTTCACCTTTATTTGCTCCGGTATATCGTGACGCTGAAACTCTACATAGTAATCGTCGCCAAACAGCTCCAGCCACCAGCGAAACACCTTTTCGCCTTCTTCCTCACCTTTCTTCAGTATGGTACGTGGCACCTCAGCACCAAGGCAGCAGGTAGTAGCAATAAGCCCTTCGTGGTGCTTCAGCAACAACTCCTTATCGATACGCGGGTATTTACCATACAGGCCCTCTATGTAACCCATAGAGCAAAGCTTTACCAGGTTGCGGTAACCTACTTCATCTTTAGCCAATAGCAACTGGTGGTAGCGTACATCCTTATCGTCTTTAGAGAACTGGCGTTTATGACGATCAGCCACCATGTAAAACTCACAACCCACTACCGGTTTTACCACAGGTACTTTGATATCTTTACCGTCTTCCGTTTGGCCGATCACCTTTGTATTCTTCCATGCCTGCGATACGAACTCAAACGCACCGAACATATTACCATGATCGGTAATGGCCATGGCGGGCATATCGTCTTTGGCTGCTTTATCAAACAACCTGCCGATGTTGGACGCACCATCGAGGAGGGAGAACTGGGTATGATTGTGTAAATGGGAAAACTTCACGGGGCCTTGCTTAAAACATTAACTATACAACCTTACAAAATAACGAAAAAGAGGGCGGCAGATCTTTTGCTTTTATCCACAGAGGGTTAATTAAATCGCCATTCACATAACACATATTTATATCTAATGTTCAATTTTGTTGAAAAACAGAAAAAATAAAAAAATTTCTTGTGCTACAGTCTTGTGATGAACCACAGTTTGGCAGCGGTTTCCAGCAGATAAATGTCGCACAGCTGATTTTCAGGAATTGAACAAAATTGAACATTACATATAGTTTGCTTTAAAGTGTTTAACATCCATTTAAAACCGACAATACTACAATGACAAAATTAGCACTTTTTAGCAATAAATAAGTATGTGGTAAAATGAAAATTATAGAAATATTTAGATATTGTAGGGGTAATACTGCTTTTATGCGTTTTATAAGAGTAACCAATTAATTCACTAAAAACAATAATAATGAAACTATTATCCCTTAACGTATTAGCAATACTTAGTTTGGCTTTCACATCTTGCAAGAAAGAATTTACCTGCAACTGTACAGGTGGGTTGGCCGGCAATACAATTGAACGAACTGTAAAATCGAAGAATACAGAAAAGGCAAAAAAGGATTGTATAGCATTAAGTGATCCAAAAACAACTAACGATGGATATGAATGCAGTTTGAAGTAGTAACTTCATGCATATATTGCACAAACCTTGAAGCAAATACCTACACTATACGAATGGGCAGGTGGCAATGATGCACTGGAGCATTTGACCGATATCTTTTACAAAAAAGTATTGGCAGATGAATTGTTGTACCCTGTATTCAAAGACATGTCGGCAGCGCATACCAAACATGTAGCCCATTTTATTGGCGAAGTGTTTGGCGGCGAACAGTTGTACACCCAAAATGATAACGGCAGCCATGCCAGGATGGTGGGCCAACATTTAGGTAAAGGACTTACTGAAAATATGCGTAAGCGATGGATGCAATTGCTGCTGGAAAGCGCTGATGAAATTGGACTGGCCAGCGACCCGGAGTTTAGATCGGCACTGGTAGGGTACCTGGAATGGGGCAGCCGCATAGCGATACTCAATTCGAACACCGATGAAAACCCGATAAACGAAAAGGCACCTATGCCCAAATGGGGCTGGGGAGAAACAGGCGGCCCATATATGCCAGAATAATTATATTGCGTGCGGTAATAAACTTATCAAATAACAAACAATGAAAAATAAACTACTCATCGCAGGTTTTGCTGTATTAACAATAGCGGGAGCCAGCTCTTGCAAAAAAGGTGACTACACCTGCCGCTGTGTTGGCCCGGGCGCTGCAGTACGCAGCTATGAAATAAACAGCAAAACAAAAAAAGACGCTAAGAACGATTGCGACAGTCACGATTCGGGTACGCCGCTGGGTGATGTAAGATGTGATCTTCAATAATAATAAAGGCTAAGCGATGCTTAGCCTTTATTATTTTGCTCCAATTCTGAAGCCATATCCTGGAGATCTTTTATGCTGATATCTACAAGCCCTGCCTCCATATCAACTAATTCAAGCCTAGGCTGACCTACCATTACGCCCATTGTTACTGAGCAACGCAAAAAATATATCTTACCCATCTGAACGTCCAATGTTTCTTCCGATCTCGCTTCGGTTCTTGCCCATAATGCTGTTTTCCCCGGCTTGGTAAGTTTTATAACTTCCATACTGTTATTGGTAACGCGGGTTACCTTTTCATCGTCTACATGCAAATTGTATTGTACTATGCCTCCGGTAAATGCTTTAGGCCTATAGACATACAGTAATGCATACGGAGCGGTTCCGGGTAAAATTGTTGATGCTATTGAATCAAGCTGGGTATTATTCAGAGATGTATACTTTTCTACATTGCTCACAGTATAAACATCGGCCCATATACGATAACAGGTACTCCAGAGATCGGGGCTTTTTACGCTTGTTACGACTATGGCATTGCCACCAAGTTCTTTAGCTTTTTCTGAAACAGCCTCTAATGTTTTTGTGTAGCCACAATTGAACCTCCAACCATCGAGCATTTTTACACTGCCTATTTTTTTTGCACTGGGAGGCAACTGTTCTTTTTTCAGAGTTAATACATCAGGGCTTGTAGCCTGGGCTATCGAGATAAATGAAGTTGCAATAAGTATTGCAGTGATGAAGGGTTTTAGTAATGCCACTGTATAAAATTTAAGCACTAAAATAGTATTAAATTATTCTGAACCAAATACTCTTTCCAAAGCCCAGGCTTTGAGCGCATTTCTTCGTATTTCTATTCGGGATACCATCGGATATGTGGGATTTAGTCTTTTACTTATTAGCTGCATCAACAACCATTTCCTGAAAGTTTTTAAAACCAATGTCATAGAAACCCTTGGATGGAATTACAAAACCCAGGATAGGACGCAGTACATTTCCATACCGGTAAAGATGGCAACGCAAGAAATAAACTTTACCCATCTCTACATTTAATGTTTCTTCTGTTTCAAAAAATATCATTCTCGTCCAAAATTTAACGCTACCCGGTTTAGTAATCTTGACAACGGTCTTATCTTCAATAGATAAGGTTGTTATCTTTTTATTATCCATATACAAAGTAAGATCGGCGTTATTTTCGTAAGTATTAGGCCTGTACATGTATACCAGGGAATAGTTTGCATCTTCAGGAACTAAAGTGTGGATTAGCGAATCATATATTGCACCTCTACATTTTTTCTTTTCCTCACTGTTAGCAATGGGAACTTTATATACATCAGCCCATATTTTGAAACAACTAATCATTACACCCGGTTGTTTCACACGGGTAATTACGATTGCATTGCCGCCTTTTTCGAAAGCGTCTACGCAAATTCTTTCCAATGTTTGACTGTAATCGCAATCAACAAGGAAGCCATTTATCTCTTTTACACTGCCTATTTTTTTCGCACCCGCGGGAATACTGTCTTTTTTAAAGATTAGTATACCAGCATCATCGGCACCTATGAGGACCCTGTTTTTCTTAGGTATCACTATATCATCAGCACCTTGTGCCAATGCAAATATAGAAGTACAGCATATAGCCAATAATACAAGGATAGGGATCAGGAACTTCATAAGTGGAATTTGCTGCAAAATAACAGATGTAAAGCAAAAAAGAAGGAACGGGCTTAAGACCCGTTCCTTAATGTGCATAATGAAATATTATGTCTAATTTAAAACGATTGTAGCATTACCCCCACCTGTATTGGTCCATGTACCATTAACCTGTGTGCCAACAGGGCATCCGCTGCATACATCGCTAATTCTCATGCAACCGGATGTAGTAGCAGTACAGGCGCCGCCAAGCATTATCATTGCATCTAAAGGACAACTGACAGGGCCACCATAATTGTGACAACTGGTATTGGGTAAGTGGCAATAGAAATTAATACCCGCCCAAGAGACAGGCCCTGTAGGAGCTGTACCATTCCAGATACCGGGAGTAGTTGCATCGACAGTAATAGTTGACATAGGTGGAACAACATTAATACCTACATAATACGAATTGCCACGGCAAGCACCACCCTGGTCGATAGCCCAGGCAATGTAGTCGATAGTGCAATTAGTATTGTTAGTAATAGTGAGCACTTGTGCTTTTGCACTGAAGCAAAATGAGAGGATGAGCCCTAAGGCTAATAACATTTTTTTCATGGTGGTATTTTTTTAAGGTTGAAAAATGTAATTAAAGTTAACACCACCTAACAATAGATAGCCACCGTTTTTTAACGGTGTTATCACTACTACAATTGCACGATTAATTATTGTACAAACACTCTTTCCAAAGCCCAGGCTTTCAATCGCATTTCTTCGTACTCTTGCTCCGGTATACTATCGTAAGTGATAGCACCACCCGTTTGGTAAGAAAGATATTTGGTGGCAGCGTTGTAGAATAAGCTGCGAATGATAACATTGAAATCGAAATCGCCGTAGGGAGTGATATAGCCTACTGTGCCGGAGAATAGTTCGCGACGGGTTTGTTCGTACTGTTCTATCAGTTCCATCACCTTTATTTTAGGTGCGCCCGTCATGCTGCCCATAGGAAATGAATAGCGCAGTGCGTGGGTAAATGGCCTGCCTTGCGTTAGTGTACCGCTGACTGTTGATATCATTTGGTGCACTTGGGGGAATGTATAGATGCCGAAGAGTTCATCCACTTTTACGCTGCCTACATCGCAGCATCGTGCCAAATCGTTACGCACCAGGTCAACTATCATTACATTTTCCGCACGTTCTTTTATGTTCTGTTGCAGTTCGCTTTTTATTGCTTCATCTTTTATGGCATCAGCATCTCTACGTGCGGTACCCTTTATAGGTTGCGATGTAATTGTATTGCCATGCTTGCAGATATACCGCTCGGGGCTGGCGCACATCATGTATGCGTTCTTGTTGCGATAATACGCCGCAAATGGCGCAGGCGATAATGCATTCAGCGATTGAAATGCATTTAAGGGTAGCAACGAATTATTCTCTGAATAGCCTTCTGCACAGAAGTTTATCTCGTAGCAGTCGCCATTGCGAATGTGTTTGCGCAGGGAGCTGATGGTTTGTAAGTATGATGCCTTATCGATGCGGTGTTGCCAACTAACAGCAGGTAATGCAGTATTTACTTCTGCTGTCGTAGCATTAATGTCTTCCCATATTTCATCAGGGCTAACTATTAATGTTTCTATATGCAAGGTTGTTTTACTCCTATCTACATAACAAACTATCTGCGGACGAAAAAAGTATAGTTGAGAGAAACTATACTTTGCTTCGTGGCGGGAGCTAAGCTTAAGTTCCAGCTGATTTTTATAGTCGTAGTTGATATTACCGAAATACCAATCCTTAGTATTATTGTGCGCAAGCTGAAGTTCTTGCAGGCTATCGGCCACTTCTCCTACTGCACCGGCTGCTAACATGCATTCGTATCGCCCATACGTGTCAACATAGTTATTGCTATCTAAAAAAAGAAGGATGCTAAACCGGTTGGCCCAGTTCAGCATCCTGTTCTTTAGCTCGTTGTATTGCCCGGGGGCTATGGGGTATTCAGCTATTTGTCGTTGCAATGCTGCCCTTTAGTTTTTAGAAGTCATCATCGTCGTCGTCAAAGCCGCCACCTTCTTCGCTGAAGAAACCCAGGTCTTTAAAATCGTCATCTACATCAAAATCATCATCGCCCTTTGATTTTTTTCCTGCCGGAGCTTTGGTTTTCGATTTTGGAATATCAAATTCTTCAAACTCTTTGTCTAAATCAAAATCATCATCCTCATCACTTTCTTCAAATTCATCATCTTCGTCGATGTCATCGTCATCTTCGTCATCATCATCCTCATCCTTTTTTGCTTTAGCTTTAGATGAAGTTGTAGATTTTTTAGCCGCAGTTTTTTTCTTCGGCGTTTCCTCTATTTCTTCATCCAGATCATCTTCATCGTCCTCTACCTCTTTCGCAGGTTTGGTACTTTTTTTTGCTGTTGCCTTGGCGCTGTCTGTTGCGCTCTTCTTAGGTGCAGCTGCTTTTTTGTTTGAATTCGACTTCATAGCGCTCATACTCTGTTGATGCCGTAAAATTTTAATAGTTTGATGAAATTGCCAAATTTTTTTGGCCAAAAAAATATAATTTTTTTCCTAGAAAATCTTTAGTAACTGCTCACGTGCAGTGCCGTTTGACACATAGGCAATTTTAGTTTCAAGATATTGCTCTACATACTTGCAGTAGTCTTTAAACACCTGTGGTGTTTCTTCGTAAGTGGTACATGCGCTTATTGGCCTGTCCCAACCCGCGAACGATTCGTAAACGGGTGTTATTGCTGCATCGCAGGCATCATAAGGAAATTCTTTTGTTTCTTTTCCTTCCACGTTATATGCAATGGCTGCTTTAATCGGGTTGAACTCGTCCAGCACGTCGGTCTTGGTCATTATAAGTTTAGTAACACCGCTTAACATAACTGCATAACGAAGTGCGACAAGATCTATCCAGCCACAACGGCGTGGGCGACCTGTAGTTGCACCAAATTCGTTGCCCGCTTTGCGCAACGCTTCGCCACTTTCATCTTCCAGTTCGGTAGGGAAAGGGCCACTACCCACGCGTGTGCAATAAGCTTTTGTAATACCATATACCTCGCCAATACGCGAAGGCGCTACACCCAAACCATTACAAACACCTGCTGCAATGGTATTGGAAGAGGTTACGAACGGATAGGTACCAAAATCAATATCCAGCATACTACCCTGCGCACCTTCAGCCAGCACTTTTTTACCCTCTTCCAGGTGCATATCCAGCCAATATTCGGCATTTACTATTTGCAACGTGCGCAAGTATTCGATGGATTTCAGGAATTGCTCTTCCCATTCCTTCCAGTCTATCACCTCATCATACTGCTTCAGGATATCCAGGTGTTTCTGCTTGAGCGCTTCGTATTTTTTATGAAAGTTTTTGCTGAGAATATCGCCTACACGCAAACCGTTACGGCCTGTTTTATCCATATAAGCCGGGCCTATACCTTTTAAGGTCGATCCGATCTTCTCCTTACCCTTTGCAGCTTCAGAAGCGGCATCGAGCGCACGGTGCGTAGGCACTATAAGGTGCGCACGCTGCGATATGTACAAACGGTCAAGCATATCTGCCTGTAAAGGCAGTATAGTGTTTATTTCTTTTTGCAAAGTAACAGGGTCTATCACCACGCCATTACCTATCAGGTTGAGGCAGTGTGTATGAAATACCCCCGATGGTATGGTATGCAGTACTACTTTCTTACCATCTACATATAAAGTGTGGCCGGCATTAGGACCACCCTGGAAGCGTGCAATAATATCGTATTCGGCAGCAAGAAAATCTACTATTTTTCCTTTACCCTCATCACCCCATTGCAAACCCAGCAAAACATCAATCATAAAAAAAATTTGGCGCGTAAAATTAGTTCACAAGCTGAAAAGTCAAAATGTGATTTTAATTAGTTTGTTCCTGGTAAATAATGGTTGTGGTGCAAATGTATATAACAGAAGACAAATGAACCATTATTGATTTTTAGATTTTGTAATAGAAGAATGCTGCACTGTGGACATTAGTTGCTGCATGGTACGTTGCATAGCCTCGTTAGAGCCATCTAAAAATATTGTATTGCCTTTACCATTTTCGGCAAAATGCTTTATGGCGTCAGTCCACATGGAAAAAAGTATAAATGAAGCGTCGAGGTTGGCTGTTTCCATTTCTTTAGCTGCAAGGGCCATACCTTTAGCTACTTCTTCGCGAAATAAGGCTACACCCTGCCCACGTAACTGTGCTGCCTGACGCTCAGCTTCAGCAGATATTTTGATTGCATTACCATCGGCCTCAGCAGCTTTTGTTTTGGTTATCAACAAAGCCTGTCCTTCGTTTTCTGCCGCAGCCTTCAGATTGTTTGATGCTACGACCTGAGCCATCGATTTTACAATAATCTCATCGAAGGCGATATCATTCATTTGCAGATCTAATAAATGATAACCCCAGCTTTCCAGTTGTTTATCCAGTTGCTCTTTTACGTGCAGTATTATCTCGGTACGTAACTGTAATATCTCCGATTGCTTTTTAGTAGCGACAAACGCCCGCACCGCACCTTCAACCGAACGGATAAGCGCCTGCATAAAGTTGCGTTCGTCCATAAACTTGAAGGCAACGTTCTGTATAGTGCCTGATTCCTGGTTCAGCACAGCGTACAATAGCATAGCCGAGAAATTGACATTGGCCTGGTCTTGTGTTATAGCCTGAAACTTAAGTTCGATAGAACGATTTTGATAGGATATACGGGCAAATATGTTTTCAATAAGCGGAATACGCATATTAAGGCCCGGACGTAAAATGCGCGAAAACTTACCAAAAACAGTGATAACAGCCACTGTGCCCTGCCTTACTGTAACAAATGACATTAAAACAATAATCAGGATGACGCCCAATGAAATATACAAACCCATATATGTGGCTATTTATTTGGAAATATACAAACATGTGCGAAATTTGAAATGGGAAACCTAATATTAAATAAGCATGTCGGGAAAATGGACGCTGGATACTGAGGCGATGGAAGAAGATTTTTTTTCTGACAGCGCACTGATAGGCATTGTAAGTGCCCTGCCTGCTTACAAACTATGCTGGAAGCTGAATATGAAACTCGACATTAATTTTGTGCGCGAGCCCGAACTGGACATTTTGCTGCAAAAAACGCAAGCTATTCAACATTACTTCCCTATTTACCAATATGCACTTCCCTTAAGTGGCAGCAGGCACCTGCTGTATAAGCTAAAAAGTGAAAAAGAGGCTTTATTACCTGAAGTAAAGCAACTTGACTACCTGTGGCTCATACAATCGCACGAGGCGGAACATGAAGCACATATAGCAGCACAGCAACTGCGTGACATAGCGGATATACAACTTGCCCAGATACTGGACCTGGAAAAACTGAAGAACCTAAGCAACCTGCTGGTATAGCATATAGGCTTTCGGCACCAATTGAACACATATAAAAATGTTAATTCATTGATACCTATTAGGCGCATTGGTGTATTTTTCTATTTTTGTTGCCTGTCAAACTAATGCTGCATGAATTTTCGTAAAGTCAACAACCTTGTTGGTTGGATTGCGGGTGCTATCGCAACGCTCGTTTATCTAAAAACTATGGAACCCACTGTAAGTTTCTGGGATTGCGGTGAATTCCTATCCTGTGCTTACAAAGTAGAAGTGGGCCACTCGCCCGGCGCGCCATTATTCATGCTGATACAACGTTTGTTTGGCATAATGGCCGGCGGCAACCTTCAACATGTAGCGGCATGGATAAACGCATGGTCGGCCATTGCCAGTGGACTAACCATATTGTTCCTTTTCTGGACCATCACACACTTTGCAAAGAAACTGGTATCGCCAAATGCTGACGAACCCGGTTCTATGAATACGGCCCTAATAATGGGTGCTGGTCTTGTAGGTGCTTTGGCTTATACCTTCTCAGATACATTCTGGTTCTCGGCTGTTGAGGCTGAAGTTTATGCAACCTCATCTTTCTTCACAGCCCTTACATACTGGGCTATCCTTAAGTGGGAACACATTTCCGATAAACCGTATGCCGATCGCTGGCTGGTATTTATCGCTTACCTGCTGGGCTTATCCGTAGGCATACACTTACTGAACTTACTGGCCATACCGGCTATAGCTATTGTGTACTACTTCAAACGCTACGAATACAGCCGTATGGGCTTATTCCTTGCGTTTATCGGAGGTTGTGTAGCACTTGGTATAGTACAGTTTGGTGTACTGCAAGGCTTACCAATATTAGCGTCTAAATTCGACCTGCTTTTTGTAAATAGCTTCGGCCTGCCTTTCGATTCAGGCGCTATTACATTTATAGTTTTGCTGATAGCTGCGCTTGTATGGTCGATAACCTTTGCAAAACGTAAGGGCCATTACCTGCTGCATACATCGCTACTGGCGCTTACCTTCATCATTATAGGTTTCTCCAGTTACCTGGCGCCTATCATCCGCTCAAGGGCCGATGTACCTATTGATATGACCAACCCTGATAATGCAATCAGCCTTACCTCTTATATACAACGCGAGCAGTTTGGTTCACAGCCATTATTGTACGGCCCTGATTTTACCGCACGCCCTGTAGATTACAAATCGAACGGAGATAAATACGCCCGCTCGAAAAAAGATGGTAAGGATCATTATGAAGTGGTTGGCCAAAAACTGGAACAAGTATTTGACGATGCTGACAAGCGTTTCTTTCCACGTATATGGGATATGAACGATGCAGGCCACGTAAGTTTTTATAAAAACTACCTTGGCTTATCGGATGGTGAAACACCCACTTCTGCCGATAACCTGAACTACTTCTTCAATTACCAGCTAAACTGGATGTGGTGGAGGTATTTTATGTGGAACTATGCCGGCCGCCAGAATGACTTTGAAGGACAAGGTGAGGCTAAGAACGGTAACTGGATATCAGGCATTAAACCAATAGACCAAATGCGTGGCCTGGGCGACCTGGATAAAATGCAGGATGGCTATAAGAATAGCCCTGCCCGCAACCAGTTATACTTTCTGCCATTCATACTGGGTATTCTTGGCCTGGTGTACCAATTCAACAGAAGAAAAGAAGATGGTATTACCATACTTATATTGTTCTTCTTCACAGGTATAGCTACTGCCATATACCTGAATATGCCACCGGTACAACCACGTGAGCGTGACTATGCCTTTGCGGGATCGACATACGCTTTTGCTATATGGATAGGCCTGGGAGTGCTAATGGTAAACCAGTGGATACAAAAGGCCGTAAAAGCAAGCGCGGGTGCATACCTTACCGTAGCACTTTGCCTTGTTGCCGTACCAGCGCTTATGGCTAAGGAAGAATGGGATGACCATGACCGGTCGAACAAAACACTGGCAAGGGCAACGGCTTATAATACGCTTATGTCGCTGGCGCCTAATGCCATACTCTTCACCTTTGGCGATAACGATACCTACCCCGTATGGTATGCACAGGAAATAGAAAATATAAGACCTGACGTACGCGTTATCAATATGAGCCTGCTGGGTATTGACTGGTATGTGGACCAACTGAACTATCGTATTAATGATGCGGATGCCGTACCTATGATATGGAAAAGGGATGACTACCTTGGCGACAGAAGAAATTATGTACGCTATTATAAAAGCCCGCAGATACCACAGGACAGGTATTTTAACCTGATAGATATCTGTAAGTTCATGATAAGTGAAGACCCGCAAAACAAACTGCAATCGATGGGTAGCACTGAAACAGAAAACTTCTACCCTACCAAGAATTTCTTTATACCATCATTGTCAAGAGAAGAATTGCTGAAGAATGGAATGATAAAAGATTCCGATACAATGAATATGGATACGGAGATCAAATTCACCTTCCCTAAAGACATTGCATACAAAGATGATATAGCAACGCTAAACATCATTGCGGCAATAGCACAGCAGGGCTGGAAACGTCCTATTTATTTTGGTGGCGGCTTGCCGGGAGATAACTACGTAGGCCTTGAAGACTACATGCGCCTGGAAGGCACCGTGTACAGGCTGATGCCATATAAAATACGCGAACAAGTACGCCTGATGCAGGAAGAAATGGGCACTGTTGATGTTGACAAAACCTACGACCTGTTCATGAACAAATATATATGGGGCAATGCCAACCGCAGCGACGTGTATTTCGATGAGAAGAACCGTATTATGTTTACAGCTTACCGTGTAAATGCGGGACGCCTGGCTGCAGAGCTTGCACAACGCGGCAGGAACGCAGAAGCTAAAAACGTGCTGGATAAAGTAATGACCGGTATCAGTGAACGTTCGAACTTCTACGACGCCGGCGCTTATTATGTAGCAGTAGGATATTACAGGGCAGGTGTAAAAGATAAAGCACGCGAACTATCGAGAAAGATAATACGCAATGCTGAAGATGATATCAATTATATACTTTCGTTGCCTGAATCGAGAAGAGAAGGTTCCGGCAATGAAATAAGGCGCGACCTTACCATGCTGAACCTTTTAGGTAATGCTGCCAAGGTATCGGGCGATGCGGATGCAGCTAAAGAATTTGAGAATAAATTCAACCTGTTGCTGCAACGTACACAACAGTACATTCAATAAAGAACAACTCATTACATTTGCAAATGCCTTCAATATGAAGGCATTTGCTTTTATACCTGCAAAAATGAAATCATCAACTCTATTTCTCATTATACTATTAACTGCGGCAAAGTGCGGTGCACAAATTTCTGACACAAAAGCAGTGTTTGTGAAACTACCTACCTATACCAAACGGCTGGCCTATTATAAAGAAAATAACAGCAATGAAAAGTGGCTGCAACTACAGGAGGATGTAGATAGCATAACACGCTATATTATAACAGACTTTACTGATAATTTTGCGTTTGCCCCAGTCTATTATTTCTATGATACTACCTTATATTTGGTAAAAGAAGGCCAGCCCGGTAAAGCATTGTTTAAAGCAAATTTCGCGGCTATTACTACTCAGGAACTGGAAGCCATAGGCAATAAATACCTTGTGATAGAATACGGACTTAGTGAATATGATGCGACGAAAGGAATGTATAGATTGAAAACCTATTACCCGAATATGGAACTTGTAAACATACCACTTATTGTAAAAGGAAGATTTGACAATAGTAATACCTATTACTCTCCCAAGTTTAAAATAGGTTACCGGGGGGAAGCCCGGATACTATCAAAAAAATTAGAACGCCACACTGATGGCTGGTAAGGGTATGTCATTTTACTTTTACATAAGTGTAGCATAAGCCATGTTTGTGTAATTTTAGCCAATAAGTGAAGCAATGAACAAGAAAATATTATTATACATTTTGCTGGGCATTCTCATGGCCCAACCTGCTGTTGGACAAAAGCAAAACAATAGAGCTGCCAGCTTACGACGCTTAAAAATGGAGGCAAAACAACGCCCCCCTAAAGCGATACTGGTAGAAATATTTATGCGTGAACGCCTGATGAACCACTATGTTAGCAGCAAACAAACTAAAAAAGAGGCTGCACTAAAACGAGATATTGAAGGTGTAAAAAATGCAATAGTTGCTGATTTTTCCGACAACTACACCTACGGGCCGGTATATTTCTTTTACGATACCGATGCGGATGCCGTACGAGCCAAAAAATTTGAAGGTGTATTGATGGATAAAGACCTGAAGCCTGCTAAAAACATAGTATTAACACCTACAGACAGCAATTATTTTATTGTTTATTTTGGTACTACAGCCGGTTCGGGTTCAACAAGTTCATTTGGCTTTAGCGACAACCATGGCGATAACGAACTCCGTTATTCATCGGGCACAATAAAAAGAGAAGCATACAGGTTGCAGCTTCTTGACCCAAATTTTAATGAGTTGCCTCAATATGTGGTACGCGATGCTTATAATATGGAGCGTGAATACCGCCATGTACCCAAGTACTCCTATAACTCATCGTTGCTGAAAATATACTATTGGGCTTTCGCCGCTGAACTAAGTAAAAAATTCAGCTCGTTTTACCGTTAACATTTACTATAAGTAATAATATTTTAAAGGGGCTGCAATTGCAGCCCCTTTAAAATATTAATCTCTTTTACTTCAATGTCTCATCCAGCCATTTGAAGAACTCCCGCTGCCATACAATACCGTTTTGCGGATGCAGTACCCAATGATTTTCATTTGGAAGGTATAACAAT
>CAMLFX010000033.1 GCA_946479435.1 uncultured Sphingobacteriales bacterium
ACGAGATCATTCGTCGTGACTGGAGTTCAGACGTGTGCTCTTCCGATCTAGTACCCACCAGCACCGGGCGGCCTACGCCACGCAATGCTTCTATCTCATCAATAACTGCTTTATACTTTTCGCGCTTGGTCTTGTACACAAGGTCTTGCTGGTCTTTGCGCGATATAGGTACGTTGGTGGGAATGCTGACCACTTCCAGT
The DNA here is from genome assembly GCA_946479435.1 of uncultured Sphingobacteriales bacterium. The sequence continues at coordinate 201 of CAMLFX010000033.1, forward strand.
TTGTATATTTCCCAAAGCTCACCTGCCTCTGTTTCGGCAGTACCGGTCATACCAGCCAGCTTGTGGTACATACGGAAGAAGTTTTGCAGCGTAACCGTTGCGAAGGTTTGCGTGGCGGCTTCCACATCTACATTTTCTTTTGCTTCAATAGCCTGGTGCAAGCCATCGCTATAGCGGCGGCCATCCAATATACGGCCTGTTTGCTCATCTACTATCTTCACTTTACCATCCATCACCACATACTCTATATCCTTATCGAATAAAGTGTAAGCTTTAAGTAATTGTTGCACCGAGTGTATGCGGTCGGCTTTAATAGCATAGTCTTGCAGCAATGCATCTTTTCGCTGCGCTTTTTCTTCTGTTGTAGCGTCTGATTTTTCAATTTCAGCCAGCTCGCTACCTATATCAGGTAAAATGAAGAAATCGGCATCTTCGCCCGATGCGGTAATAAGCTGCAATCCTTTTTCAGTAAGGTCAACGCTATTTTGTTTTTCGTCGATAGTGAAATATAATTCGCTATCGATAACAGGCATATTGCGTTTTTGTTCGCCTATATAATAGTTCTCTGATTTTTGCAGTATCTGGCGGTTGCCTTCTTCACTGAGGTATTTAATAAGTGCGCTGTTCTTAGGCAATCCACGGAAGGCACGGTACAAATGCAGCCCACCTGTATCTTTGTCTGTTTTGCCTTCTGCTATCAATTTTTTAGCTTCTGTAACACTTTGGTTGGTTACTTTTCTTTGTGCTTCCAGCAGGCGTTCAATACGTGGCTTCAATGCGTGGAACTGTTGTTCGTCGCCTCGGGGCACAGGCCCTGAAATGATAAGCGGTGTACGCGCATCATCTACCAATACGCTATCCACCTCATCCACCATAGCATAATGGTGTTTACGTTGCACCATTTCATCGGGGTGGTGTACCATGTTATCGCGCAGGTAGTCGAAGCCAAATTCGTTATTGGTACCATAAGTGATATCGGCCATATATGCCTTACGGCGCATAGGGGAGTTGGGCTGGTGTTTATCGATACAATCGACCGTAATACCTAAGAATTCAAATAAAGGGCCATTCCATTCCTGGTCACGACGGGCCAGGTAATCATTTACCGTAACTATGTGTACACCTTCGCCGGGCAAGGCATTGAGATAAGAGGGCAGGGTAGAAACAAGCGTTTTACCTTCACCTGTTGCCATTTCTGCAATTTTACCTTCGTGCAGGGTTATACCACCTATCAGCTGTACGTCGTAATGCAGCATGTTCCAGGTTACAGGTGTACCCGCAGCATTCCATGTGTTTTGGTAAATAGCTTTGTCGCCTTCTATACGCATGTTATCGCGTTCCATTGCTAGCTCCCTGTCAAGGTCGGTAGCGGTAACAACCAGTTCTGTATTTTCTTTAAAGCGGTGCGCAGCTTCTTTTACTACCGCAAAAGCCTCTGGTAGTATTTGCTCCAGTATCACTTCTATTTGCTCATCGCGCTTTTTTATCAGCTTGTCAACCTCAATATATATTGCTTCACGCGTATGCAGTTCCGCTTCCGGATGATCATCGGCAGATGCTTTTTGCGCAGCTATTTCAGCATCTATATCTTTCAGGTGTTCTTTAATACGTTGGCGAAACTCCTGCGTTTTATTACGTAGCTCGTCGTGCGAGAGAGATTGGAGTGTACCGTAAACACGGTTTATCTCATCTACTATGGGCTGTATGCGTTTTACATCTTTATCAGACTTATTGCCGCCAAACAGTTTCGAAAGAAAACCTATCATTCTAAAATTTTTCTTGAGTCTTAAATAGTTGTTAGTGTCTAATCAGGTAAATTAGTGGCAAATTAATACGGCCAGCCTCATTACACCCCTATGGTAACAAAAGCCATGCAATTTTTTTTAACTGACAGGCTGGCACTTTGGGGCTTCAAAACTACGCCAAATAGAGCATTTGACCAAGCTGGAGGGTAGGATTAACAGGGGGCTAAAAATTTTTTTCTTACAAACCCTTGCAAGGCAAGAAAAATTTTATGTATTTTGGAAACCAATTAAGAAAAAAGCGCACAATTATGAAAAAAACTTTCATCCTCGTTACTACTATATTGGCTTCGGTTTTTGTTGCAAATAAAGGTTTTGCCCAAGAGCAGGAAGATGCGGAACTTGTGAGAGTTTACCGTTGGTATAATCCCGAAGATCAGAACTATATAACTGTTGCTGATGGTGAACACCAGGATGGCCAAATGTTGAACTGGAAATGGAAGGATAAAACTTTAATGTTTGTTGCATACCGCAATCCTGCCCCCGGCCGCGTAGCTGTATATAGCTGGTACAACCCAGATACTAAAGACTACACAAGCATTGCTGAAGATGAATTTACTGATGACCAAATGATGAAAATGGGTTATTCAGCCAAGCATATTCAATTTTATGCGCTTACACGCCGTGGTGCTAATACCGTTAGCGTTTACCGCTGGAACGTGGTGAAAAACCATGACTGGGTAACTATACCCGACGATAGCAACACTGATGCTTACTATAAAAAAGGCTACAAGCATAAAACATTCCAATACTACGGTATTGCGCGTGGTACAGATGCCGGTGTGTACAACCAACTATAATTATTACTTCATTGTAAATAGAAAAGGCAGCCATAAAGGCTGCCTTTTGTTATATGTGTTTTGTGCTATAGAACCTGTACAATTAAAAACTTTAAATACTGCGTTGTAGGTACGTGCCAAAGTATGGGGTGGTCTGAAGCCTGTGTTTGCCAGGTTACCTGCCTAATTTTTCGGCGTGCATCTTTAGCTGCCATATCAATGGTTTTCAGGAACAGATCGGGCGGTACCAGGTTGGTGCAAGAAGCTGTGACAAGAAAGCCACCCGGTTTTACCAGCTTCATACCCCTTAGGTTTATCTCTTTATAGCCTGTTATGGCTTTCTGGATATTCTCGCGGCTTTTGGTGAAAGCAGGCGGATCGAGCATCACCACATCGTACCGTTTGCCATCTTTCACCCATTGTTTCAGTACATCGAAAGCATTTACAGCTTCAAATTTGCAATTGTCAAAGCCATTTAGTTCAGCATTTCGGCGGGCGGTGCTTACAGCCTTTTCCGATATATCCAGCCCTATTACAGATTTGGCACCGTAGTGCGCTGCATGCATAGAGAAGGTTCCTGTATAGCAGAATGCTTCAAGCACATCGGCATCTTTAACTATGTGCTGTATATAGCGGCGGTTATCCTGCTGATCGAGAAAATAGCCTGTTTTCTGCCCGTTCACTATATCTACATGGAATTTAAGCCCATTCTCATTGATGATAATGTCGGTATCGAAAGGTTCAGAGAGGAAACCTTTTATTTGTTCCATGCCTTCCAGCTCGCGGACAGGCACGTCGTTACGTTCATAAATCCCTTTTGGTTTAAATATTTTTTGCAGGGCGGCTACAATGGCAGGTTTCCATTTATCGATGCCTAAAGCAAGGGTCTGTATGACAAAATGGTCGTTGAACTTATCGATAATAAGTGCGGGCAACTGGTCGGCTTCGCCAAATATCAACCTGCAATTTTCAACATAGCCTATTTGCTGGCGGTATTCCCAGGCTTCTTTTATGCGTTTGTAAAAGAAGTCATCATTCACTATTTCATCCTTATCGCGTGTTACCAGCCTTATGGTTATTTGCGAGGCCGGGTTATAGTAACCCTTGCCTATAAATGAGCCGTTGTATGAATATACTTCTACTATGTCTCCGGGTTCGGCCTCGCCGTCATGATCTCCTAATTCATTGCCAAATATCCAGGGGTGGCCATTTACTACACGGTCGCCTATCTTCTTACGAAGGAAAAATTTCGCCATGGCGCAAAAGTAACAAATAGTGAATAGAGTAAGAGTGCAATGAATAACGTACGGAGTACAGAATATTTTATAAACTAATAATTATTCTCTGTTCACTGTACGTTATTCTGTGTTTATTGTTCACTAAATTTGCGGGGCATGCTACAAAAGCTGGTTGTTGATAATTACGCTATTATTGAGCACCTGGAGCTACACCCTGATGTGCACCTGAACACTGTAACCGGTGAAACAGGCGCGGGTAAAAGTATTATCCTGGGGGCGTTGTCATTGATATTAGGTGAACGTGCTGATACATCGGTGCTGATAAATAAGAATGAAAAGTGTATTGTTGAAGCCTGGTTCGATGTGCAGGATAATGATGCTTTCCGGACTGCAATACAGGAAGAGGAGCTGGATAATGAGCCACAATGCATCATACGCCGCGAGATAAACAGTAGTGGTAAATCGCGCGCGTTTGTGAATGATACACCTGTTAACCTGCAGGTGCTTAACAGGCTAACATCGTTATTGGTAGATCTTCACCAGCAGTTTGGCCACCTGGCTTTTGAAGACGATTCATTCCAGATGGATGTGGTAGATGCTATTGCACAAAATGCGGGTTTGCGTAAGGATTATGTGCAATTGTTTAATGAGTATAAGAAGACGGCACAAGAGCTGAATAAGCAGCAACAGCAACAGATACAATGGAAGAAAGATGCCGACTACAAACAATACCTGCTGGATGAACTGCTACAGGTGTCATTTAAAGAAAATGAAATAGAAGAAGCTGAGCAGCAGCTAAAGCAATTGGCACATGCCGAGCGTATAGTAGGGGTGTTGCAGGCAAGCCGTATAGTGCTGGATGAAGGAGAGCAACCACTGAATAATGAGCTGAAGCGAATAGCGCAACAGCTGCAAAGCATAGCAGAGGTTTTACCTGAAGCACAATCGCTGCACGAGCGTATCAATTCAGCATGGGTAGAGTTAAAAGATATTGCCGCTGAGCTGGAAAACGCCGAAGGTAAAATAAGCATGGATACTGAGCTGATGCTGCAATTGCAGGAAAGAATGGACCATGGATACAAATTGCTGAAGAAACATGGCCTGCAAACAACTGCTGAACTGCTATCGCTGCAATTACAGTTAGAAACTGACCTGAAAGCGACACTTGATCTTGATGAATTGATAGAAAAACTATCAGCAGAAAAAGAAAAGCGCTATAAAGATGTTTTAGTAACCGCTAAAAAGCTATCGGCACAACGAAGTAAAGTAGCACCCGAAATAGCCCAAAAAGTGACAGAGCTGCTGGCGTTGGTGGGCATGCCTAATGCACAACTGAAAATAGATGTAAACCAGCTGGATGGGCCTGTAGCAACGGGGATAGACGATGTGGTGTTCTTGCTGGATGCTAATAAAAGCGGGCGCTTTCTGCCGGTGTATAAGGCCGCTTCGGGTGGTGAGATGAGCCGCATTATGCTATGCATCAAATCGCTGACAGCAAAGGCTATGCAATTACCTACATTGATATTTGATGAAGTAGATACAGGTATATCGGGCGAGGCTGCAAGGCAGGTAGGCATGCTCTTGCAGGAACTGGGTAAACACCACCAGGTGCTATGCATTACGCACCAGCCACAGGTAGCAGCTAAAGGTTCGGCACATTTTTACGTATATAAAGAAGCCGGTAATGGTGGCCGTATCAATACAAATATCCGCCTGCTGAAAACCGAGGAACGTGTGGTGGCTATTGCCAGAATGATTGGCGGCGAACAACCAAGCGATGCCGCTATGCAAAATGCAAAAGAATTAGTTTCAATGTAAGTTTGTTGTTATGGTAACAGTACATCGGGCAGGCGCCGGATGATCTTTGTGGGTATTGATAAGGACATCCATGGAGAGGTGACAGTACGCATGTATAGAGTGTAATGAACTGCTTGCGGTATCTCTGCCGGTATTTTATAGTTGCTTTCCTCCAGTGGACTAACTTCCAGTATATCGCCCGGTTTTATATCATCTACATTTATGGCTGTTACGTTATACCATTTATCGTCATAATCGCTCTTCCTGCTTACAGGTATCACCTTCGATACTTTACATATTTCCCATCCATCCAGCCCCCGCCAAAAGAAGCTTTCAGGAGTAGCCTTGCCATTTGTCCAGGTCAATATGAATTTGTGTTTATCAAATGAAGGTTGTGTGGTATCGGCAGGCAAATGCTGTTGTGCATAGGCTATTAAAAGCGTAGCGTAGTTATTAGCATTGGCTATGGTTTTTTTGTTGGCAGTACTCTGTGCAAAAACCTGGCTAATCATCATCGTAGCACAAAAAAGTGCTGTAAAAAAGGGTTTCATCTATCAGTCTTATTCCTGCCACAAAAATACGAATAAAGGCGCCTTGTTAGGGGCGCCTTTATGTAAGGTTATTGTAAATTTATTTCTGCACTATGTTCATTTCCTTCAGCAGCCAGCCGGCACCGCCAACTTTTTCAACCACGAAAAGAGTATAGCGTACATCGAGGCTGATATTACGGCAAAGATTAGGGTCGAAATAAAGATCACTCATTGTGCCTTCCCATACTCTATCGAAATTAGTGCCTATCAGCTGGCCTTTGGCATTTAGTACCGGGCTGCCCGAGTTGCCGCCTGATGTATGATTGGTTGCTATAAAACCCACAGGTACAGTGCCGTTTACTGCCCAACGGCCATAATCTTTCTTCGCATACAGTTCTTTTAGTTTCTCCGGAACCTTAAACTCATCCACCATAGGGTTGTCTTTGGCTATTACTTCATCCAGGTTGGTTTGAAAAGAATATCCGGCAGGGCCATCAGGATCGATACCTTTTATTTTACCGTAGGTAAGGCGTAAAGTGAAATTGGCGTCGGGGTAGAAAACCTTGTCTTTATCCAGTTGCATTTGCGCTTTCATATATAGCCGGTTCATTACATTCATACGGCTGTAATAATTTGCTAACTGTGTGCTGATATGATCTTTCTGCATAGTTGTTATAGCATCGTACAGTTGCCATGCGGGGTCGGCTATTATCGTCAGCGTATCGAGCGGGTTTGCTGAGCGGGCTATTATATCCAGGCTTTCTTTATTGGTGCTTATAGAACGGAACACGTAAGCGGCCCATTTGTTGTAGTCGCTGCCATTTTGTTCATACTGCCGTCTGAAAGTAGCAGGCACATAAGTGGTTGATTTTTCGAAAAACAAGGGCATCAATGCTACGAAAAGATGCTCATCGGTATTTGCATCATAATTTTTATAAAAGCCTTTGGTTGCTTCAACCAATTTGTTCAGCGTGTCTTGCAGTGGAGCACCAGTAATGCCTGCCCTGTACACGTGCAGTATTTTATCGGCAGTAGCACTTTGCTGTATCAGTTCAATACCCAGCACCGCTTCTTTTATGTATTCATCTGCTTTTATCAGGTCGTTCACCGCATTGGCGCTTGCACCAATTTCCGATAGTATATTGTCGGCATAAGGCAAGTCTTCATCGCGCGAGGCCCAGGCCTGGAATTTACTTTCATAAGCCTGTTTTTTTCCGGGTACATTATTAATACCCAGGCCGCGTACTTCGCCCTGCCATTTCTTCCAGCCATTGGCAACAGATGCCCTTTTTGAAGTGTATTTTATGAAGACGGAGCGGTTGTCCTTCATATCCCGCATCCACGAATCCAGTTTTTTAGTTCGTGCTTCAATACGTACGGGATCGATAATAGATGCAATGTGATTTAGCTGATAGGAGGAGATATATTCATTTGTTACAGCGGGGAAGCCATATACCATAGTAAAGTCGCCTTCTTTATACCCGCCAACGTTAATGGTAAGGAATTGCTTAGTGTTGTAGGGTTTGTTGTCTTTAGCATAATCGGCAGGTTTGTTGTCTTTACCTGCATATACACGAAACATGCTGAAATCGCCGGTATGTCGTGGCCACATCCAGTTGTCGGTATCGCCGCCAAAAACACCTATGCCGTTGGGTGGGAAGCCCACCAGGCGTATATCACGGTAGGTTTCGCTGAGTATTACCCAATATTGGTTGCCATTGTAGAATGGCTTTATAACCGCATCGAGCCCGGTAGTATATTTATAGCCTTTTTCCAGCTTTTTTATTCTATCGGCCAATACTATTTGCCTTGTCTTTTCATCAAGCGTATCAGGCAGCCCTTCCAAAATGTTCCAGCTTACATTTTCCATTTTGCGGATGAAAGTGACCGTAAGGCCGGGGCAGGGAAGTTCACCATCAATATTTTTTGCCCAAAAACCATTGGCGAAGTAATCGTTCTCGGTACTGCTGAGGCCCTGTACTGTGCCATAACCACAGTGGTGGTTGGTAAGCAGCAGGCCCCGGGATGATATTACCTCGCCGGTACAACCTTTGCCAAATAGCACAATTGCGTTATTAAGCCCGGTGCCGCCTTCATTGTAAAGCTGTTCAACAGGTATTTCCATTCCTGCTTCCTTCATATCTGCTTCTTGCTGCTTCAGTAGTGGAGGAAGCCACATGCCTTCTTTTGCATAAGTGTTTTGTGTACAAACCAATAGACCCAAAATAGCTGTCTTTAATAAAAACCTGTTCTTCAGATCCCAATTAACCATAGAATGAAATAATTTTAATGAAATAAATATACCGCTTTGCTATAAAAGTTTTAAGCTAATCGTTATATTAGCCCAATAGAAAGTGAAATCCTTTTCAGTATTATGAAAAAATGCCTACTCTTTGTAGCACTTTTATTAGTGTCGCAACTTAATAATGTAGTATATGCACAGGGGCTGTTTACTGCGCCCGATACTGTGTGTGAGCGCCAGCCTGTAGAGCTAAATAGTTTGGTTCCGGGCTCGAAAACGCACTATTGGGGCTTTTGTTCCGCTTATTTGTTCGATAAGCCGGGCGGCAATAATATGGGTAATACATTCGGCTTCGATGGCCCCGCAGATATAGATGTAGCAAAGGAAGGCGACCTGTATTATGCATTTGTAATAACAAAGGCTACCAACAAATTTCTGAAACTTGATTTTGGCACCAGCCTGGATAATGTACCGGTTGTACACGATTATGGAAATTTTGATAATTCACTGCCTATAGAGCTGAATTCACTTTACGTGGTTAAAGATGAAACAAAAGGCAACTGGCATGTGTTTATGGTTGGTGGCAGCAATAATGCCAATTCAACAATGGCCAGGGTTGACTTTGGCAAAAGCCTGGAAAACGTGCCTAATATTGTGAATTTTGGTAATGTAGGCAACGTGCTGAATAAACCGCGCGGTTTATTTATTGCTAAGGAAGCAGATAAATGGTATGGGTATTTACTAAATAGTATAGCCTCCAGTCACTTGATACGTGTAGATTTTGATACCAATATATCATTGACTCCCAGGTTTACAGATATTGGAGATCTTGCACCGCCTTCTACGCCCGGCAATGGATACATGATAGACGCTATGGATATGGCGGCTGTATATAACAATGGTAACTGGTACTTCAATGTAGTTTCAGCAGGTAATAACAGTATAGCACGTATAGATATCGGCCCTTCACTTGCAGCTATAACGCCTACTGCACAACCACCTATTACTAATTATGGTAATCCCAGGATTGATGGCACCACCAGCGATGAAAGAGCATTGTTCAGCCCTTCTGCTATTTCGATAATAAGAGATTGCGATAGCTTCCACATGTATATCACTAACGGCTCAAGGCATGAGCTGGTGAAAATAGACATGCTTAGCATTACCGGTCCTTTTTCAAGTGTTATCAATTATGGCAACATAGCAGGTTTACTGACACCTACAGGTATGTCGCACTTCATGAGAGACCATGATAATGTATATGCCTTCACAACCAATGCAGGTGATAACTCAATGTCGAGAATAAAAATATCGCAATGCAGCAACGCCAGCATACAATCGGCTACTAACTACAAACCGCCAATATATACCTACAACGCCCCCGGCACATACAATGTGTACTACGCTATAAATGAAGGTTTACCAGACATGCAGGTGAACTGTAAGCAAATAGTAGTGTTGCCAATACCGTCGTTATTATTATCGAACGACACCACTATATGCCAAGGCGATACGGTGCATTTAGTTGCGTTCTCGCTATCGGCACTTACCACAACCTGGTCGCCCGACTATAATATTTCTTCTACATCGAAACAAAGGCCCAATGCCTGGCCCGAACATAATATTACTTACCGCATATTACTGCCGTACGCTAACGGTTGTATAGTGGATACTGCTGTAAAAATTACCGTACACAGGATAAAAGCTGATGCCGGCCCTGACCGTACTTTAGGCGATGGTGCGCAAACTGTATTAGGCGGCCCCGGCACAATTGAGGGGCCTCAATACGCTTATAACTGGCGCCCGGCACAGTATATTGATGACAGCAGGTCATTATTCCCTACTGTAACTCCGCCGTACGATTTCAGCTATTATTTAGAAGTAACCGATACCGCAGGCTGCGTAGATATTGATACTGTACTGGTACACGTACCATGTGCCGACCTGAATTTGCCTAATGCATTTGCACCGGGCAACGCAGCCAGCAGCACCTCAACATTTGGTATCATGAACAACCAGTTGATAAAACTGAACTACTTCCGCATATTCGACCGTTGGGGTAAAATGGTATTTGAAACTACCGACCCTACGCAGCGCTGGGATGGTAAGATAAATGGTGAATATGCCCAAATGGGTGTATATGTATGGGAAGCTGACGGGTTCTGTACCTCGGGGCAAACCGTACGAAAAAAGGGTAACGTAACACTGATAAGATAGCTATGCCTGCATACCTGTTTCAATTAGAACTGCCGCAGGGCAACCATCAAATAACGGAAGAGGTAATAGCAGCACAGGAAGAGCATATAAACCATCTTTTTGTAGAAGGGAAAATGCGATCTTACAGCATAGCAGCCAATAGTATTATGATATGGTGCGTAGTGGAAGTAGGAAGTGAACAGGAAGCAATGGATATAGTTTCCAAATTCCCTATATACCCGCACTGTACCGATGTAACCCACCATACACTGCAGGTAAATCATAACCAGCCCTATATATTGCCTGACATATCGCTCAATTAGTAAATTAAAATAATATAACAAAAAGCCATCCTCAGGGTGGCTTTTTTAATGCTAATTGACTCAAACTATTTTTTTATAAAGAAACCCAATAGGTTTTTCCTTTGTAAACAGCTGTTTTACACCGACCTTTGTGCCCGAACAAAAATTAGAAATAAAAGCAATGACCAACAATTTTGTAACAGTAGGAAGCAAATTTCCTGAATTCAGGAAAAAAGCAGTGGTATCTCTGGAGAAAGGTAAAGAGTTCAAAGAGATCAGTAATGAGGATATTAAAGGACAATGGGCTGTAATGTTTTGGTGGCCAAAAGATTTCACTTTTGTTTGCCCAACCGAAATAGCAGAGTTTAACAAAGCGTTCTCCGATTTCCAGGATAGGGATACTGTACTTTTAGGTGCATCAACCGATAGCGAATTTGTACACCTTGCCTGGCGCAAAGACCATGACGACCTGCGTGGCCTGAAATTCCCGATGATAGCTGATACTTCAAAAAGCCTGGCCGAAGACCTGGGTATTTTAGAGCCTAATGAAAAAATAGCTTACCGCGCTACATATATCATAGATAACGATGGCATTGTACGTTGGGTGAATGTAAACGACTTGAGCGTAGGCCGTAATGTGGCAGAAGTTTTGCGTGTGCTGGATGCATTGCAAACAGACGAACTTTGCCCTTGTAACTGGACCAAAGGGGAAGAAACACTAACACAAAAACAACAGACAGAACTAGCATAAGTATTGCTTAGTAACTGTATACATATCCACTCTGTGCAGTTTTGTATAGAGTGGATTTTTTTAATGCTGAAATAATTAAACATGAACGAAACGCTTCTTAGTATATATACTGAACTGGGGATTGATGCTACGCACGATAATGTTGGCATCCAACGCTTGTCGGCTGTAGATAGTAAGTTTCTGCGCGACCTGAAATTGAATGTTGCAACAGTGCTGAACAGCAGCAACTACAATAAAAAGGAAACCGCATTGCTGGCGCTTGCTGTAGCTGTAAATGAAAAAAACGAGGTGCTGATAAATGCATTTGGCGAAAGAGCACTGAAGGAAGGCGCTACCGAGACCGAACTGGCTGAAACGCATACCTGCACTGCGCTGATGAATACCAACAATATATTTTACCGTTTCCGCCACTATATGGATGGAGTGGAATACTACAATAACCAGCCTGCGGGTCTGCGTATGAGTAGTATGATGAACCCTGTACTGGGTAAAGAATTTTTTGAAATGATGAGCCTGGTCATATCAGCTGTTAATAACTGCGAACGTTGCATTACATCGCATGAAAATTCTGTAAAGCAACACGGTGCAACAGAAGCGCGTATATACGAAGGCGTACGCCTGGGTGCGGTTATTAAAACCCTTTGCGTAATTATCTAATACTATTTATACCAAAGGGAAGCTTACGGTAAACGTACTTCCCTTACCGGGTGTACTATCAACCCTTGCTTTGCCTTCATGGGCTTCCACCATGGCTTTTACATAGCTTAAGCCAAGGCCGAAGCCCTTTACATTGTGCAGGTTGCCTGTATGCGCGCGGTAAAATTTCTCAAACACGCGGCCGGCGGTTTCTTTGTTCATACCTATACCATTGTCCTTCACCTTTATAGCCAGCATGCCACCTGCACTTTGTGTTTCTATTTCTATAGCAATGGGCACATTGTCTTTCGAGTATTTAATGGCATTATCCAGCAGGTTGAATATAATGTTGGAGAAGTGTACCTCGTCGGCCTCAATTATATATTTGGTTGCGTGCAGGTTCAGTTTCAGGCTGCCATTCTTCTCCTGTATTTGCAGCGATAGGTTGTTGGCTACCTTGTCAATGATGTCATGCGCATTCAGGTGTTGCAGGTTCAGTTTTACGTCTTGTTTTTCTAAACGTGCAGACTGTAATATCTTCTCTACCTGTTTATTCATGCGCTTGTTCTCATCCTTTATCATGCTGCTGTAGTACTTTATCTTGTCGGTGTCGTGTATCACCTTTTCATTAGTTAAAGCGTCTATAGCCAGCGATATTGTTGCGAGCGGTGTTTTCAGCTCGTGCGTCATATTATTAATGAAGTCAGACTTTATTTCTGATAGTTTCTTTTGTGTGAACATGGTACGCACCGTAAGTGCGAAGGCCGAGATGATGATAGTTGTAAAGAAGATTGATGCGCCTATCATCCAGCCCATACTGTGCAGTATCGAGTTCTGGTCTTCTTTTATATACAGGTATAGTATTTCAGGTGTACGGGCATTTTCTACCTGCAGTGGTATAGGTATGCTGCGCGAAAGAAATTCGGGCTTGAACCCTTTTGATGAAACGATAGGGCTTTGAAAGATGTTCAGTATGGTATAGTCGGCAGGTTCGTTTACGTTGTACTTGGTCAACGCTTTATCTATTACATTCTGTATGTCTTTCTCGTCTATACGTTGCGTAGTGAAGTTTTGAAGAATGAATTGCCTCGATTCTTCATCCAGGAAGCCAATATTGCCGGTGCTGAATATATATAGCTGGTATAGTTCATTTTTTATGTCCGATACTGCGTGCTCTACATCTTGCTGGTGCTGCTTTTGCCTCAGCGATATCGCATTGCGTATCCACGACATCTGGATGAAGATGATGCCTAACACGGAAATGGTGATAAGGACAACTATGAGCGGGAAAACTTTCTTCATGTTCAGGCCAAAATTACAAGGCTAGGTTTCTAATACAAGCTGCACCGCAAGGGGTTTAACTTGTGTTTAACGCTTGTGGCACCAATTTACTATCTTTTGGCCGATAGACGGCGCTAACTTATGAGTTTATTAATCTGCATCATGTTTTAGCCTCGTTATTGTATAGTATTTTTGCACCACAATTTTTGTTGTTTGGCACATATCATCGAAGCAAAGAATTTATCAAAAACGTTTGGCGGGCATAAGGCGGTGCAAGATCTTTCCTTTTCCATACAGCGGGGCGATGTGTACGGTTTCCTGGGCGAAAATGGCGCAGGAAAAAGTACTACTATACGCATGCTGCTGGGCCTTATATACCCCGACAGCGGCGAAGTGTACATACAAGGAGAATTGTTCAACAACAAGCACAGGCATTTGCTACGGTATATAGGTGCCATCATCGAGCGGCCCGATATGTATGGTTACCTCTCGGGTTGGGATAACCTGCGTATGTTCGCCAGTCTTAGTAAGAAGGGTATACCCGATAGCCGCCTGCACGAAGTGCTAAATATAGTGGGGCTGAAGGGAAGGGAAAAAGATAAGGTAAAAGCCTATTCGCAGGGTATGAAGCAAAGGCTGGGTATAGCCATAGCACTGGTGCACGATCCTGTATTGCTGATGCTGGATGAACCTACTAATGGCCTCGATCCGCAAGGTATAGCCGAGATGCGCCAACTGATAACCAACCTTAGTAAAGACCATGGTAAAACGATACTCATATCCTCCCACCTGCTATATGAAATAGAACAGATAGCTACGCGTATGCTGATAATACACAAGGGTAAAAAAATGGCTGAAGGTACTGTAGAGGATTTACTGAAACCTGAAGAAACGCTGATAGAAACCAGGCTGCTGCCCGACGATAGCATAGTGCAGAAACTGCGGCAGAGTGTATGGGCGCCATACCTGCAGGAGGCAAGTGCAGAGCGTATTGTACTGAAAATGTCGCCAACGGCCATACCTGCTTATAACCAGTGGCTGGTAAGTGCAGGTGCACAGGTAACCAAACTCAGCAGCCGCCATTCGCTGGAGGCTTATTTCTTATCCTTAACCAACGATGTACATGCTTAGGATAGAACTATATAAAATATTTCGCAGGCCGCGTACCTATATTAGCTTTGGTATTATTACAGCCATTACGCTGGTGATACAAATGGCTATGCTGGCCGATGGTAAGAGTTTTGTTGCCTTTGCCCTGCAAGGTGTAGGCGAGCAGTTTGATATTGGAGGCAATATCCTGAACGGGTATCTTATTACCTATATCATTTTGCAATCGCTGCTTATAAACATACCCCTGCTGGTAGCACTGGTGGGTGGCGATGCACTGGCGGGCGAGGCCAATGCAGGTACGCTGCGTTTGCTGCTTACCAAGCCCATTAGCAGGGTGAAGCTGGTGTTGGTAAAGTATGCCGCTACCGTTATTTATTCGCTGGCTATGCTGCTGTGGCTGGCCTTAGTGGCGCTTTTACTCTCGTTGTTGTTGTTTGGGGAGGGCGATATGATCAATCTGAAAAGCGATGCATTCGTTATGCTGCTGAAGGGCGATATTATGTGGCGCTATTTCGCGGCATTCGGGTTTGCTGCTGTGGCTATGGCCGCGGTAGCTGCATTATCTGTATTACTCTCGGTATTTGCAGAGAACTCTATAGGCCCTATTATAGGCACTATGGGTGTTATTATAGTGCTTACCATATTCTCCAACCTGGGGCTGCCCATTTTCGATAATATAAAACCTTACCTGCTTACTACGCACATGATAGGCTGGAAAGGTTTTTTTGACAACCCCGTGCCTTATACATCCATTGTATGGTCGGCGGGTATATTGGTAGCTTATGTGGTAGTGTTGCTTACGGCAACCATTGTATTGTTCAATAGAAAAGATATAAAATCATGATGAGGAAGTACTGGAAATGGTGCGTATGGATTATAGCTTTGGTATTAGTACCTGTGTATGTAAACGCACAGTCATCACCATCGGCCGATGACCTGTTTTATAAACTGCGCAGCAAGCTGGAAGGGGTGAAAGATTATGTGGCTGATGTAAGGGTGCGTATCGATGTGTCTTTTATGCGGGTGCCGCCTATGGCAGGCAAGCTATACTACAAGGCGCCCGATAAAATGAAGCTGGAGCGCGACGGAGGTATATCGATACTACCCAAAAAAAGCATGAACCTTACCATGAGCAATGTAGTGCCGGAAGGTGGGGTGACCATAATAGATGCGGGCTACGATAAGATAGGCGATAAAAACCTGCGGGTGCTGAAAATAGTGCCTAACGATGAGCGCACCGATGTAGTGCTGACCAAAATATGGGTGGATGAAGCACGCCTGCTGGCCCTGCGCACCGAAACTACCACGCGCGATAACGGCACCATAAACATGGAGCTTTCTTTTGGCAAATATGTAACCCAGGCCCTGCCCGACAGGATAACCTTTTACCTGGATGTAAAAGACTATAAGCTGCCTAAAGGCGTAACTATGGATTATGACGATATGCAGGCTGCCACTAAAAAAGCAGGCCCCACAAAGCCACGTAAAGGCAAAATAGAAATAAACTACCTGAACTATAAAATAAACCAGGGCCTGAGCGACAGCATATTTGTAGAAAAGAAGAAATAAAATTTTCAGCCGCAAATCTTTTGTAACATCAGGATATTGATTAGTTTTAGGTGTTTAATCGGATAATATCTTATGAAATATTGTTTACTGATACTATCAGCTCTGCTTGTTATTGCATCGTGCAAAAAGGTAGATGTACCTAAGTCGCACGCCCAGATATTGCGCGAAGGCAGCAGGTGGGCATTGGCTGATGATGTATGGAAATCCTATCGCAAATTCAGTGTAGATACGTTTTTAACTACCGATACTATAAAGCTGAAAGACAACATTGTAGAATGTAAACAGGATGACTACCTGGTGTTTCGCGATGGTAACGACGGCGGACTGAACACCGGTGATAAAAAATGCCCGCAAGGCGAAGCGCAGGAAGAAAATATACGCTGGGGCTTTACCAACAACGATACCCGCATGTATATATACCAGGCGGGCGAAATGTTCTTTGGGTATGATGATGTAGAAGGTGAAGTGACCAACTTCTCCGACAATAAATTTACCATCAGGTATATGGTAATAAACAACCTGACAGAAATACCAAGGAAAGACACGCTATACTATACGGTATCGCTAAAGAAAATTTAAAACATAACCGATATTGTGGAACCACCGGGTTATGGCCCGGTGGTTTTTATTTTTTAATAATTTATGATCGTGCGGCAATTTGTACCTTTGCCACCTGATTTTTAAGAGACGATAAACAATATATGATACGTATTACATTGCCCGATGGCGCGGTACGCGAGTATGAAGCCGGTGTTTCAGCGCTGGATGTAGCTAAATCGATAAGCGAAGGGCTGGCACGCAAGGTGCTGGCTGCCGAAGTGAATGGTGAAGTATGGGATGCCTTCCGCCCTATAAGCAACGATGCAACCCTTAAGTTGCTGACATGGGATGAAAAAGGCGCTAAAGCTACCTTCTGGCACTCTTCTGCCCACCTGATGGCAGAAGCCCTGGAAGCATTGTACCCCGGCGTAAAGCTGGGCATAGGCCCTTCTATCGATAATGGTTTCTATTATGATGTGGACCTTGGTGGCCGCCCTATAACAGAAGAAGACCTGAAAAAGATAGAAACCAAGATGAAGGAACTGGCTAAAAACAACAGCCGCTACGAACGTAAAGACGTATCGAAAGCGGATGCTGTGGCCTACTTTACCGAAAAAGATGACCCCTACAAGCTGGAACTGATTCAAGACCTGCAGGATGGCAATATAACCTTCTATACACAAGGCCAGTTTACCGACCTGTGCCGTGGCCCGCACATACCTAATACCAGCTTTATAAAGGCTATAAAGCTTACCAATATAGCAGGTGCCTATTGGCGTGGTAATGAGAAGAACAAAATGCTTACCCGCATATACGGTATCACCTTCCCCGCACAAAAAGAGCTGGATGAATACCTGGCACTGCTGGAAGAAGCGAAGAAGCGCGACCACCGTAAGCTGGGTAAAGAACTGGAACTATTTGCCTTTAGCGAGAAAGTAGGCAGTGGCTTGCCATTGTGGTTGCCCAAAGGTGCCATGCTGCGCGAACGCCTGCAACAGTTTTTGCAAAAAGCACAAATGGAAAGCGGTTACCAGCCGGTTATTACCCCACATATAGGCAGCAAGCAACTGTATGTTACTTCGGGCCACTGGGAAAAGTATGGTAAGGATAGTTTCCGCCCCATAACTACACCACAGGAAGGCGAGGAGTTTATGCTGAAGCCAATGAACTGTCCGCACCACTGCGAGATATATAAAACATCGCCGCGCTCGTACAAAGACCTGCCGGTACGTTTGGCAGAGTTTGGTACCGTGTACCGCTACGAGCAATCGGGCGAATTGCATGGGTTAACACGTGTGCGTGGCTTTACCCAGGACGATGCGCACCTGTTCTGCCGCCCCGACCAGGTACTTGAGGAATTTAAAAAAGTGATAGACCTGGTGATGTATGTATTCACCTCGCTAGATTTTCATGATTTTACTGCACAGGTATCGCTGCGCGACCAGGAAGACCGCAGCAAGTATATAGGCAGCGAAGAAAACTGGGAAATTGCCGAGCAATCGATAATAACAGCGGCAGCTGAAAAAGGCCTGAAAACCGTAGTGGAATACGGTGAAGCGGCTTTCTACGGCCCTAAGCTGGATTTTATGGTGAAAGATGCCTTGGGACGCAGCTGGCAGCTGGGTACCATACAGGTAGATTATAACCTGCCTGAGCGTTTTGAACTGGAATATGTAGATAGCGATAATACCCGCAAACGCCCTGTAATGATACACCGTGCGCCGTTTGGCAGTATGGAGCGCTTTATAGCCGTATTGCTGGAGCACTGTGGTGGCGACCTGCCCTTCTGGCTGGCACCTGTGCAGGTGAAAGTATTGCCTATCAGCGATAAGTTTCAGCCTTATGCGGAAGAAGTTGCCAAAGCCCTGAAAGCAGAAGGCATACGTGCCGAAGTAGATGACCGCAATGAGAAGATAGGCAGGAAGATACGCGATACCGAGCTGATGAAAGTACCATACATGATGGTGGTGGGTGAAAAAGAAATGAACGACCGCGCCGTAGCCGTACGTAAGCATGGTGAAGGCGATAAGGGTACACAACCGCTCGATGAACTGGTAAATGAACTAAAAGAGCTGGTAAAGCAACAAACAGCAGGCAATAAAGCTGCGCTGGCATAAAAGTTTAATACAGTATCATATACATTTAAATTACAAATACGCTATTTTTGCCATCAATTTTAAAAACCATTAATGCAGAAAAGAAGTAAAGGAAAACCATTTTTCAGGCCAAGACTACCACAAAACGAACATAAACTCAACAGAGAGATAACAGCACCGGAGGTGCGATTGATAGGGGAAGGAGTAGAGCCGGCAGTATATCCGCTGGCAGAGGCCCTGCGCCTTGCTGAAGAGCAGGAAGTAGACCTGGTAGAAATATCGCCCAACGCAGTGCCGCCTGTTTGCAGGCTTATAGACTATAAAAAATTCTTGTACGAAAAGAAGAAGAAGGATAAGGAACAGAAAGCAAAGTCGAAACAATCGGAAGTAAAAGAAATACGTTTTACGCCTAATACCGATGACCATGACTTTGAATTCAAACTAAAACATGCGGAAAAGTTTTTGAAAGAAGGCGATAAAGTAAAGTGCTACGTACAGTTCAAAGGCCGTGCTATCATGTTCCAGGATCGTGGTGAACTAATGCTGCTGAAGTTTGCAGAAAGACTAGCAGAATGGGGTAGTTTAGAGTCAATGCCGAAAATGGAGGGTAGAAGGATGCTTGCAATCTTTACACCGAAGAAAAAGAAATAACAAAATCTGTTAAAATTTGTTAATGATTTTTAGATTTAAATTAGTTTGTTGATTTTCAATGAGTTGGTTAATTTAATTTTTTTTTACTCAGATTTGCTAAAATCAATTTTGTCATTAACTTTGCATCAAACCTTAGGGTATTAACAAAAAGATATTATAGCGCTTAACAATTTGATTGGGCGTTTTTATATAAAGAGGTTTTCATGGTGATAGGGTTTATAGGGGCTGGCCTGTTCTCAGGCTGGCTTTTTTATTTGTACTATGTCATGCTTTAATGGCTATGCAATTGTTGTACATACTGTGATGGTGTGCTACAAGCCAGCTTCAATCATATTTTGCTTATATTAGAGCGCAAATCATCAATCTACACATGCGCCTGAAGATCTTACTAACACTCTCTATCCTTGCCGGTTTTGTTGTAAACGTTGTTGCCCAGCCTCTAAGTGCTTTTACCAATATGCAGAATCAGGTAATGGTTTGGAACAAAGGCATGATACGTAAGATTGACTACCTGCCGCCAACTGAAATGAAAATAGGGCGCACGGTAATACCTTACATAGATAACTCCCGTTCATTCAAAATATATTACAACGGAGCAGTGAAGCAAGTGAACAGCGGGTTTACCAACGAATTTACGGTGAGCGACAACCTGATGTCTTACAAAAACGCAACAACGTTATATGTGTTCGACAATGGTGATATCAAACTACTCTCTACTTACACCTCGCAATACTATATGGGCGATAGCGTAATATTGTTCTTCGATGGCATACGCAGCGAATATAAAGCCTACTACAACGGCCAGGTGTACCCAATAGAAGCTTTTCTTGCAGGCGATGCGCTTCAGGTAGTAAAGGTGAGTGATAATATAGCGGCTTATGATAACTACGCTAACCAGTTCCACCTGTTTTACCTGGGCAATATCATCAACCAGGAAGAGTACGCCGTAAATAGTTTTGAAGTTGGCCGCAACACAGTAGCTTATGTTGATATCAATCGCCAGTTCAAAATATTTCACAACGGGCAAACATATATAACGGAAGATTTTCCACCATCAAAATACCTTGCAGGCGATAATTTAGTAGCCTATGTATCGTACGACGGGTATTTTAAAATATTCTATGGCGATAGTTTACAGACTATAGGATTTTTTACACCGCAGGATTTTAAAGTAACTGATAATATGGTAGCCTGGCGCGACCCCAGCGGATACTTTAAAGTATTCTACAAAGGCGTTATTTCATCGCTTGAATCGTACTACCCCGATAAGTATATAATGCAATACAATTCTATAGCCTATATCAACAGGTCGAACGTATTGCGCCTGTTTACCGCAGGTGAAATCTACGATGTAACTACTGCCGAAGTAGAAGGCTGGGAGCTAAGCTACGATGTGCTGAAGTACCAGATAGGCAATAACATGTTCCGCATCAACTACAAAGGGCGCGAGTATTATTAATTCAAAATTCAAAAGTGAAGCAAACTCTGTCAATAGCAATTTTATTGCTATTTGCTATAAATGTGCAGGCGGGTATATTTATAGCTGCTGAAGGTGGTATTGGAGAAGTAGGTATGAAGTCGACAACTAAGGATCAACTAACGCCGTTTTGGGGGCTGCGCGTGGGTGTTAAATATAAAATGCTGATAGCCGGTGCAGGTATGCGCAGTTGGGGTACTAAATATTTAGGGCCTATGCAGCTTACTGACAGGCAGGGTTATGAACATACGTTTGGCAGCACATTTAATATACGAAGCACATCTTTGCCAGTTTTTGCGGGTATCGATATACCGCTGGATGATAAGCTATCCCTTCAGGCAATAGGAATGTACGCGCCCACCTTCGTGCGTAAGAATGTGATAACACTGCTTACTGCTAATATGGGTGCCATTGTGGCAAAAGAAACATATAGCGCCGCAGGTATCGATATTGCTGCTGAATATAAAGCGAGTAAGCATATTGCAGTTACATTCAAGTTTACCCACTTTGCCTATCTTGATGGATTGAAATACACTGTTACCGATGCCGGTGCGGCCCGTTATTTTAATAATGTGAAAGACAAGCCAACCCTAAACGCTGTAGCTTTACAATTCAATTATTATTTCTAAATGAAACGCATAATATCCATAGCAATTATATTGTTTATTGCTGTTAGTGCAAATGCTAAAATACATATAGCTGCCGAGGCGGGGTTTGGTAATACTGGTATCAAAACAGGATATAATACATCGCCGTCGGGTATGTATGGGCTAATGATAGGTAAAGAGTTTAAAGTGCTGCTGGTAGATATAGGTGTACGTTCGTGGAGCTGCAACTATAGCGCGCAGAAAAATGTATTGTCAGGTGGTACATTATCGAGCGCTATATACGATGCTAATCTTGTTAATATATCAGTACCCATATCGGCAGGTATATATTTACCGTTGGGTAAAATAAATATACTGGCAAAGGCTGTGCTGGCGCCTACGTTTATCAGCAAGCACGATATGAAAGAAGAAATGTCGGGTACAGCATTACCTATCTTAAATGCTGAAGACTATACCAAGCGTTATTTCACCGCAGCGGGTTGCGATCTTGGTATTGGCTACTCTTTCTCCAAACACATTTCGCTGGATGCGAAATATTCTTTGCTGGCTGCAGTATCAGACCTGAAGCATACGCCTGTTCTTGTATCTGCCAACCCTGTTATTTTAGGCGAAGGAGAAAGGCCACGCATCAATGCATTTGCTTTGCAACTGAATTTTTTCCTGTAGTATTTTCCATCAGAAATTTAATTCATATCACTGCCGGTTAAATTAAGTAAACGGATTATTCCCAAAGTCAATTAAATGTTTTTAATGGGCAGAAATGTACCAACCACATCGGCAATGTGCAGGTCTATTCTGTAATTACTAAAACATATACCGTTTACTTATGAGAAAACTAACTTTTACACTATGTGCCGCAGCTATGCTGCTGGCAAAAGCATCGCAAGCACAAATTACTGACCCCGCACCTTATTGTGCCGGTGGGCTGGACGATGACAACGGCAACTTTGTAGTACCGCATGCTATTGAAGAAGTAAAATTGAACACCCTGGATAACGCCAGCGGCTTTAATGCATCGCCGGGCAAGCACTACTTGTACTACAACAACCTGGCTGCTCCTGAACTGGCTTTAGGTTATACCTACGATCTTACTGTTACTTTCGACTATCCTTCTACCGTACACTATATCAATGCGTATATTGATTTTAACCGCGATAACGATTTTGATGATGCAGGAGAAGTGGTACTGGAACAATCGGTGCATGGTACACGCACCAACCCTGCTGTAGTTGCAATAGATGTACCAGGCGATGCAGTGCTCGGTATAACACGTATGCGTGTTATGGTATTTGAAGACGATAAGTATATGATGAGCGGAGGTATGCATGGTTTCCCTTGTACCAATGATACGCTTGACTGGGGCGAAACAGAAGACTATGATGTGAATTTGGTTATCGGCCCAACATCGGTAAAAGAAGCAACTGCCGCAAAGGCAATAAATGTATATCCTAATCCCGCATCATCGGTAGTAACCATTGGTGCCGATATTAGTAATGCACAAGTATCGGTTATGGATGTGCGTGGTGCGGTAATGAATACAGTTGTGCGCAAAGGCAACCAGCTCGACGTATCGGCATTAGCACCGGGTATGTATTTCTTAAAAATTATAAAAGACAAACAAACCTATACACAGCGCCTGCATGTAGAACGATAGTCATTATCCCTGACCTTAAATGAAGACGGCAACCTTAACGGGTTGCCTTTTTTAATTGCGGCACCTGCATACATCGAAAAAGACAACCGAGGTTGTCTTTTTCTTTAGGGTGCCTGGATTAGTCCGTACCCCTGCAAAGCTATTCAGTTAGTTAACTGCGCAGTGGCCGTAAGTCCGGCAATTATTAATAGTTTTCTTCGTCGTCAATAAGCGCCAGTTCAGCTTGTGGTGTATTGCTGGCTATGCGCCTGGTGAGGGATAATATGGTTGTAAGTATAATGCCTGTGGCCATACTCATACCTACGCTATACATATTGAACATATCGAGATCAGCAAAGTTGAAATGCTTGCCAAGTAAAGCACCCGTAATGCCACCTATAGCCCCCGTAAACACCACGAACCAACCCTTGGCGGGTTTCAGTTTAGGGTTAACGGATATAGTGATCCACGAAGCTATGATGCCAAATAATATACATGCGAACAGTCCCATAACACACAATTTTAAGAGGGTTAAAACACTACAATAAGTGTAATAACAATTATGCCCCGCCTAAACCGGCGCAATAGCAGTATTTACAGGGCTAAACGGGGATTTTATTACGCGTTTGCATTAGAAGAACCGCTTCACCATACGCAGGTTGTGGGTGCGCCTGCGCAGCGATGTGCTGATGATGCCCGCGGGGTCTATACGGTCTATTACCACGCGGCCGCTGGTATCGGTAGCGTGTATTATCGTATTGTCATTTAGCAATATACCTACATGGGTTATATTACCCTCTGCGTTATCGAAAAAAGCAAGGTCGCCACAGCGGGCATGTTGCAGAAAGTCAATTGTTTCACCTTCTGTAGCCTGTTGGCTGGCATCGCGGGGTATGGCCCTGCCGCATAGCTTGTAGGCCATTTGGGTAAGCCCCGAACAATCGATACCCGAAACCGTGCGGCCACCCCACAGGTAGGGGGCGTTCAGGTATTGCAGGGCGGCTTCTTTTATATTGTCGCAGGTCAGCTCCAGCTTCTTGATAGTGAGGCGCTTGCCTTTGTATTTGGCAGGGCGGTTCAGTATGCTGGTTTTGCCACCTTTTACGCTAAACAGGTCGCTGCCCAATGGCAGCAGTATATCGCCTTCTTCCAGCACCAGCTTATCGGTATGGCGGGCGCTGATGTATTTAGGCGCCTTGCGGTACTCTTTGCGGCTTATAAAAGCCAGCTGGCCGGCTTTGCACCAGCCCTCGTATCCATCCCATTCGCAGCGTATGCGTGCCCAGTCGTTATCATCCAGCTCCAGCACCTCGGCGCGTTCGCCAAAAAGCAGCTCGTTCACCTGTTCGGCACGGTGGCCGGGGTCTTTACGCACGGGCATGTGCGATACATTGCAGAAGGCGTAAGTAAGTACCATAAGCTATTGTACTACAATATTACAAGCATTATGGCTATTCTGCTAGCCCCGCGTTTCGGTAACCGAAATCTTTTGCTAACTTAGCACGCTATAGAGCCCTTATTCGTATAGGTTATATGTACAATATATGAATGTATGGCTTATTGAAAGCATATTATTAAAAAGATAAAAGTCAGAATTATAAAAAATGGAAGGAATTACAATTACGGTTGCCATCGTAGCGGTGGCGGCTATACTTATAGGTATTGTACTGGGTAAGCTAATATTTGCTAAAAACACCCAAAAACAAGTAGAAGACGCTGAACATCAAGCCAAAAAAATAGTAGAAGACGCTAAAGAACATGCTGAAACACTAAAAGAAAAGAAGATACTGGAAGGAAGGGCTGAGAATGAAAAGGCGAAAAACGACATACAAAGGCTGAGGAATGAATATGAAAAGGAAGTAATACAGCGCAACCAGAAGATAGCAGAAGCAGAGAACAAGGCCAAACAACTGCAGCAAAGCATAAACGATAAGAATGCCAGCCTGCAAAAGCAGATAAACGAGAACGAACAGCTGAAGGAAAACCTGAACAAGCAGCTGGAAGTAGTAAACATAAAGCGTACCGAGCTGGAACGCCACCAGGAAGAGCATATAAAGCGCCTGGAGAAAGTATCGGGCCTCTCGGCAGAGCAGGCTAAGGCCGAGCTGATGGAAGCCGTGAAGGAAGAAGCACGTACCAACGCTATGGCCCACGTGAAGGAGATAATGGAAGAGGCCAAAGTGAACGCCAGTAAAGAAGCCAAAAAGATAATAATACAAAGCATACAGCGCCTGGGTGCCGAGCAAACCATTGAGAATGCCATTACGGTGTTCAACCTGGAGAGCGATGAGATAAAAGGCCAGATAATAGGCCGTGAGGGCCGTAACATACGTGCGCTGGAAGCAGCTACGGGTGTTGACCTTATAATAGATGATACTCCTGAGGCTATCGTATTGAGTTGCTTCGATCCGCTGCGCCGCGAAATAGCGCGCCTGTCGCTGCAACGCCTGGTGCAGGATGGCCGGATACACCCTGCCCGTATTGAGGAGGTGGTAGAAAAAACCAAAAAGCAACTGGAAGAGCAGATAATGGAGATAGGTGAACGTACTATCATTGAACTGGGGGTGCATGGTTTGCATAAAGACCTGGTGCGTATGGTAGGTAAAATGCGTTTCCGCTCGTCTTACGGACAAAACCTGCTGATGCACAGTAAAGAGACCGCTAATCTTTGCGGTATCATGGCTGCTGAGTTGGGCCTGGGCCAGAAGATAGTGAAGCTGGCAAAACGTGCCGGCCTGCTGCACGATATAGGTAAAGTGCCCGATGAAGAAACAGAACTGAGCCACGCACTGCTGGGTGCCAAGCTTGCCGAAAAATCGGGCGAGCACCCTGCTATTGTGAATGCCATAGGTGCCCACCACGATGAAATGGAGATGGCATATATCATATCGCCCATAGTACAGGCCTGCGATGCCATAAGCGGCGCAAGGCCGGGTGCAAGGCGCGAGATGATGCAAAGCTACCTGCAACGTATTAAAGACCTGGAGAACCTTGCTATGGCCTATACCGGTGTAGAAAAGGCTTATGCTATACAGGCAGGCCGCGAACTGCGCGTGATAGTAGAGGCAGAGAAAGTAACCGATGCTGAAAGCGACCGTTTATCTTTCGAGATAGCAGATAAAATACAGAAAGAAATGCAATACCCCGGCCAGATAAAAGTAACCGTGATACGCGAGCTGCGTGCGGTGAACATAGCCAGGTAATATAATAGCTTTTTAAAGTGAACAGCAAAGGCAGTAACTACGGTTGCTGCTTTTTTTGTTTCCCTTAATTTCGCGCTATGTCGAAAAAATGGTTGTTATATCTGGTGGTTATTTCGGTGCTGGTATTCGTAATTACCAACCTGCAATATATGCCGGGACCAGGCAGCATGTTTGCGGTGGTTACTAATGCACGTATTGCGATGGGCTGGGTATTGCTGCTGGGCATTGTTATGTCGCTGCCGGTGGCTATTACCTTTATTGCTATCGAATGGCTGAAGCGCAACAGGCAACCGGGCTACCGTATGCGCTGGACGGGTGCTATACTATCGGGCATCGTGTTTCCCTTGGTGGCAGGTGCATCGGTGTATGTGGGCGAGAACAAACTGAGTGCAATGAGCAGGAATATCGCCATCACTCACGCACAACCTCTGATAAAAGCCATAGAGCAATACAAGCAAACCAACGGCAGTTATCCCACAACCTTCGATACTAAAAACTACCACACAGGCGTTATGGGTATAGACCGATATATGTATGACACTACAGGCAAAGGCTACCGCATCAGCTTCAAACAATACGAAGCCTTAGCCATCACCTACCAGTGGACTGCCTACGAACCATACACTGTGCCACAGCAGATAGGTGTTACAGGTGTGTTTGTTACAGCGTATAAGTATTGGTATTACTATATACTATACTCATAAACCCGAATGTCGAAAAAGCAGTTGCTTATTATCACACTGGCTATCTTTTTATTTTTCAATCTGCAATATTTACCTGTATGGTTCTCATCAGGAAATTATATAGGAGAATTGCAGGCATCCGCTTTGATCGCCATATTTTTCTCGATACTTGTACTTACTGTGTATGCATGTGTGAGGCTGCTAATAGATATAGTATGTTGGCTACTCATCCGATCCGGGAAAATACAATTACGCTTTTATGCTTTATACTGCCTGTATATACTTTTCATAGCAGTATTGTCAATGTATGTTGGTATGAGTTTTTTCTCTGACCCCTGCCTGAAAATAGCTGCCAGGCATGCAAAAAAGCTGATAGCAGATGTAGAGCGCTATAAACAACAGCACGGCCAATACCCCGAGCAGGTAGATGTAGAAAAATATAGCACAGGTGTTTTGGGTATTGATAACTACAGGTACAGAAGCGATGATACCAGCTACGATATTTACTTCTTACAGTCCGATATGATATTGCTGAGCACAAGGCTGGTGTCTTATGATCGCTTTGATACTGTGAAAAAAGATACTGCTCGATATACTTATTTAGGTAAAGGATATAAGTACTGGTATTACTTTTATAAAAGTTGATTTTATTTTAATTATTGTTGTATATTTGCTATTGTAAATAACAGCTTCTTTCCGTCATTGCGAGCGATAGCGTGGCAACCTCGCGGAATGAGGGTATTACGTATCACATGTTGTAGCAAGATTATTCCGCTATCGCTACATGAGAAAAGTTGCCACGTCGTTGCACTCCTCGCAATGACGGGAAGATAAGTAATGACGGAAAAGAAAACCATTAGCTAATCATCACATCATCACATTAGCTAATTAAATGACAAACCCTATCACCATGAAAAAGAAAGAGACCCAGTGGTTCTCTCACGAA
>CAMLFX010000034.1 GCA_946479435.1 uncultured Sphingobacteriales bacterium
GCAGGCCAAGAATATGCCCAAGACAACACTTACCTTCACCGAAACCAAACACAGTTTTGGTACAATAACAGAAGGTGAAAAAGTGAAACACTCTTATCACTTTAAAAATACCGGAACTAATCCTCTGCTTATATACAACGCAATTGCTTCCTGCGGTTGCACGGTTCCATCCTTTCCTAAAGAGCCAATTCCACCGGGTGGCGAGGGCGATATAGAAGTTGAGTTTAATAGTACAAACAGGGTAGGCCACCAGGATAAGAACGTGATGGTTTATTCGAATGCTGAACAGGAAGCAATGTCTATTGGTTTTGATGTTGAAGTAATAAAAAAATGAGTACGGTAAGTATATCCATATTGCAAAGAATTAAAGACTATTTGTCGCTGATAAAATTCAGCCATACTGTATTCGCATTGCCGTTTGCATTCATAGGTTTTGCACTGGCGGTGGTTTATGAGCAGCAAACATTTGAATGGCATTTATTAATAAAAATGTTGCTGTGCATGGTATTCGCCCGGACGGCAGCAATGGCATTCAATCGTTATCTTGACAGAAAATTTGATGCATTAAATCCACGTACTGCGCAGCGCGAAATACCTGCGGGCATTATAAAGCCCGGCAATGCACTGATGTTTACAATTATCAATTCAGCGTTGTTTATACTCACTACCTGGTTTATCAATACATTGGTATTTTACTTATCGTTTGTAGCCATATTCATTATACTGTTTTATAGCTATACCAAACGCGTTACTGCTCTATGCCACATTGTGCTGGGCATTGGCTTGTCATTATCGCCTATTGGTGCATATTTAAGTGTTACCGGCTATTTTTCCTGGCTACCTGTTATGTTTTCCCTTGCAGTAGTTACCTGGGTTTCTGGTTTCGATATTATTTATGCATTGCAGGATGAGGAATTTGATAAGAGCCAGCATTTACATTCAATACCTGCCGCATTAGGCAAAAAAGGTGCACTCAGGGTATCAGAAATTTTACATTTACTGGCTGCAAGCTTTATCGTTACGGCAGGGTTTATTGGCCATTTAAACTGGCTGTATTGGGTTGGTGCCGGTATATATATAGGGCTTCTTATCTACCAGCATATACTGGTAAAGCCTTACGACCTGAGTAAAGTAAACATGGCGTTTGCTAATACCAATGGCCTGGCAAGCGTTGTGTTTGCTGCCTTTACTATTGTTTCACTTCTTTTATAATGAATACCATGAATATAGCTTTGATAGGTTATGGTAAAATGGGCCATGCCATTGAAGAGGTTGCAGCTAAACGCGGCCATAACGTTATGATGCGGATACGCAGTAATAACAAACATGAAATGACTCATGAGGCATTGCAGCAGGCAGACGTAGCTATTGAGTTTACAAACCCCGATTCTGCAAGAGAGAATGTGGAAACCTGTTTAAAAGCTAAAGTGCCTGTAGTATGTGGCACTACCGGCTGGAACCATGGATTGAGTGAGGTAAAGCTAAAAGCACTGGAAAATAAAACGGCTTTTTTACAGGCATCTAATTTTAGCGTAGGTGTAAATATTTTCTTTGAAGTAAATAAGCTACTGGCGCACCTGATGAATGGCCAGGACGATTATAACATAAGTATAGAAGAAACACACCATACACAGAAAAAGGACGCACCCAGTGGCACTGCTATTACGCTTGCCGAGCAAATACTAGATAGGGTAGAACGTAAAAAGCACTGGGTAAAAGACCAGAGCGCTAGCGCTGATACATTTCCAATAATAGCTCATAGAAAAGAAGATGTACCCGGTACACACAATGTAAAATATACGTCGGCAATCGACGAAATAGAGATCATTCATACAGCCTTTAACAGGGAAGGGTTTGCCTTGGGTGCAGTTTTAGCAGCTGAATATGTAGCAGGCAAGTCGGGCATTTTTACCATGGCTGATGTATTAGGCATCAATAAGTAAAAAAAGCCGGTAGTTATCTACCGGCTTTTAAGGAAGGTTATTTTAGTCTTCTGTATCAAAATATTTATCGACCGCAGTATTATTTACTATGCTGTAAATAGGTGGGGCCATATGATATATACCGCTATTGTATTTGTTCCCCAATATAATGATAGTGAAATTGTCCTTTATAAAACGATAGAAAACAGTGTTGTTGCCATGCCACCACCCGTTATGGTAAATTACCTTATCGCCATTAGGGTAGCACAGCATGCGCCAGCCAAGGCCATAATTTTTCATTCCCGGTTTTTCGAAAGAACATGGGCCGTAGGCTAACTCAAGGGTTTCATTGCTAAGAAATTTGTTTTGATATAGCGACTGGTCCCAACGGTACATATCTTCTACAGTGCTGTAAATGCCTTTGTCGCCATAAACACCATCTGCAAAAGTATAAGGTTCGGGTACCCAGTTATATTTGTAGCTGATAGTAGCGTTTGCAGGCAGGCCTTTAGCGGGGTCGAACACAAAGCTATTCTTCATGCCCAATGGGTCGAAGATATACTTCTTCATAAAGTCGCGATAATTAATATCCGTAACTGCTTCTATTATTAATGCCAGCATAGCATAATTGCTGTTGCTGTACTTGAACCTTGTATTAGGTTTAAATTCAAGCGCAGGTTTATATTTAGCGAAAATGGCCAGCAACTGTTTATTGCTGATTGGGGTGTTGTGATTTTGAATATATGGTTTGCCCCAGCGAGTATAATCAGCAAGGCCGGCCCTATGGTCAAGCAGCATTTTAATGGTTACGTTAGCGTACGGAAATGTTGGCAAATAATCTTTTACAGGGTCGTCGATGTTTAAATATTTTTGCTGGTATAGGTATAGTATTGCGGCTCCTGTAAACGTTTTTGAAGTAGAAGCCAGCTGTACAGCATTCTCAGGCGATAAATCAATTCCTTTGGTGCGGTTGGCTTTACCGTAATAGCGTTCATAAATCACTTTCCCTTTAGTACCAATTAATACACTACCATTAAAACCAAGCCTGGTTTTCTTTTCAAAAAATGAATCCAACCTGTTTATAGTACGTTTATATTCCGCAGTAGTTGTGTCGGCGTAGTTAATGCGTATTCCCGCTATTTTTTTCGCTGTATCCACCACGGCAGACTTAGCAGAAGCAGGCTCGGTACCTGACTGGCAGGCAAAAATTAAAACACAAAGTAAAGTAGTGGCTATATAAGGAAAGATAACTTTTCGCATCAGTAGTATTGGGTAAGCTGCAAAAATATGAGTGATGCTAAGCCAGCCTAGTGGCTTAACTCAATTTTAACAAATTTTATTACATCATCTATGAATTCATAATAACACTGTGCCAATTGATAGTAGTAAGTTATGAATGTTTTATAAGCTGTATCTACTTCATCTATGTACTTTGCACGATGTTTCAAGCCTGCAAGCGAGCGCTGCACACCCTGCACGGTGCGATACCCGTATAGCCAATTGTGCTCTTGCATACTAGGAAAATAAGCTGCGAATTTTGCAGGAAAATATTGGCTATGTTCATTTAACTGCTGGTAGGTTTTTTTAGTAAAAGCCAGAAGCCCCGTCTCAGAGGCAAATAGTTTTGCATCATTAGCTAAAAAGTGATCGTATAAAATATCTATCACAGCACCCGAATAAAGTCCATATGCCTCTCTAAACCACACCTTGGCACGCAACGTAGCGGGGTGGTTATCTGCATAAGCATCTATTTTCCGGTGTAGCATTACACCCTCACTTATTTTTTTAGGAAATTGTTCCAGTATCAACTTGCCTTTTACGTGATCGCCAATCATATTGCCGGTCAATATATCGCTATCACCAAAAGAAAGTACTGCATGCCCAAGGTAATTCATGCTACGAAACTACAATATTAAGTAGTAGGTATTATGCAGTACGCACTTTGTTGCTCAGGCGCTCCATATCCTGGTGCATGCTCTTTAACTCTATAAGAATACGGCTTAGATAAAGTTTCTGGTGCTGGCTAAGGGGAAATGGAGGTATATAGGTTGCCTCAGCAATATGTATGGCCGTATCCTGTGCGCCAATAAGCTCTTTTGCCAGCAACATATTTTTGTTATACCATTCAAGGCACTCCAGTATCCGGGCGCTTTCTTCAATGGTTGTATTAACTGCTTGTTGGTATGTAATGTTTTCCTGCTCCAGGTGAATATTATTCAGTTCTCTCGTCAACCGCACATTGTGTGTTATTATATGATAGTATATGGCATAAGGTTTTTTCTTGAAGCTTGGCTCCTGCATATACCTGCTGAATGAATCGAATGCATTACTATTTTTTGATTCGGCTGTTCGTTTAAATCTGGTCCAGTTGGCAACAGGTTTTTCGCTAAAGAAAGTAGCGGTAAAATATTGGTAGTTGGCTGCTATGGTATTGGCTATATGCATAGGCAGCCATTTAGTATCCCAATGAGGTAAAAGCACGAAGCCGGCTAATATGGCTAAAGCAGCTCCTGCCAATGTGGAGCCCATTCTTATGTATATCAGGTTTTGGTCGAGTGTACGCTCAACATTAAATAGTATTACAAGGCTGAATGTGATAAAAAAAGTGGCGAGTGCATATCTCTTCCTGATGAAATATATCATGAAAATAAAGCAGAGAAACAGCATGGCTTCTTTTATGTATATACTAACCGGCAAGCGCAGCAATATACCACCTGCTATACCGCCAAGTATAGTTCCAATGACTCTATCAATTGCTTTTTTAAAAGTAGCGCCAAAATATGGCTGCATTATGGTAAGGGTAGTAAAAGGTATCCAGTAGCCATGGTCAATATGAAACCATTTATCAATAAATAAAGCGATGGTTACTGCAACTGCAGCACGCAACGCATAGCGCATAGTAAACGTATCGGGGTCTAGTAATATCTTCAGGTTTTTTACCAGGTGCCTTGGGTGGAGTATGAATAATGTTTTTATCAAAGAGTAAGAACGGAATACGGCCTTATCATCGCCCATTTCTTTTAGCCTGCCTATAGAGCTTTCTATAAGTTTTATAGTACGTTCAGTTAATTGTATCACTCGTTCTACCGAACGGTCTTGCAAACTATTATTAAACTCATGTTCTTTTAAAAGGCTGGTTAATTTATTCAACCTGTCGATACGTGAAGAGAGTAATAACTCTTCTTCAGGCTGCAGTGTCACCACATATACCGCCATACGCTCCGCCACCTGTTGCAGGGCTCTTAGTATAGCGTATATTTTTAGCTGCAGGCTGTTGTCTATATCTTTTATATGTATATTTTCAAGCTCTTCGCTTATGGCTGTAATATGTGTGGCAATCAATGCGGTTGCCTTTCGGAATTGTGCTAATTGGTACTCTTCCTTATCGTTCACATTTGCCTGGTGTGCCATTGCTTCGTAAAAGTGAAACGAATCATCAATAGCGGTGCGCACTTGTCTTTCTTGCAGATATATATTGCGCAGGCTGCTGCGTGTAGCTTTCCCGTCCCATCCCTTGGCAATAGTTTGGCTTAGCCCTGCTATCGACTGCCATATCAAAGCAATGGTTCGCCTGTAAGGTTCTTTTGCGGGCATTAATAGTGTAATGAAAACCCCTACAGCCATGCACCAGGCACCGCCTATGGCAATCAGCATGGTGCGGTATAGAAGCTCATGCGTATCTTGTACGGGGTATGCATTGCACAATATATACAGTACATATACACAGATAGCCAGGCCACTGCCACGGCTACCCAGGTTCTTGAATTGTACAGCTATAAAACCAACGGCAAACATACCCGCTATGCTAAGAAACAGGTTGTTGGCGGTCATTGTTCCCAGGAAGCCGAATACAGTAGTAAGCAAAATGCCTGCAAATAATACGCGCACCCCCTGGCCAAAAGATCCTTTTAGTTCCATCCAGCAAATACATTCTGCAGTCAGGGTTATCCATATTGCATCTGATAACCTATCAGTAGAAAGTCCCCATATTACCGGTGCAATGGCCGATATAGCCATACGCAATCCCCAACTGAATGTAGATTCAATAGTTTCTTTTTCAATGAGTTTGTTGAGTTGCTTGTATGGTGCGGCTATTTGCAATGCTACGGTGTTATTGCATCATTAATTGTTTGTCGATAAGCAGGCTAAGTTGTTTAGCCGTTATTACACCTTCAAAAAAATTTTTGTACGAATGCCTGCTCGATATGATCAATGTAGCAGGAATTGAGCCTTGCCACCTGTCATCTATCTTAGGTATAAATTTATTTGCATTCGTTTCGTTCAACCAGGCTACTTCCGGTGTTAGTTTCTTTCTCTTTATAAATAGAGGGATCTTAGGTAATGTTTCTTTAAAATCGAGGCTTACCAGGAGTGTTTTTACGGGCAGGCTTTTATATTTCTCCTCCAGGGCAGCAAATTCAGGCAATTCCTGTACGCATGGTGCGCACCAGGTGGCCCAGAAGTTTACTACATAAAGTGTATCCTCGTTGTTTACACGCTGCATCAGCTCTTCAGCTTTGTATGTTGTTATGGTTTGGGCATGTGTTCGGTAGCTTATAGAAAAAATAATTAACAATATTAGCAGTAGTTGTTTCATATAGTATTTTGTCTAAACAAAGTTACGTGTATAATGATAGTTTAATAAAGTATGCCAGTACAGCAATAGTTTAAAGGTATTTATTAGTGTTTGTTTAACGCATTTACATTAGGTTTGTTCCTGATTTACGATTTTTCATCTTTATGGATAAAGTTGCTTTATTAAAACAAAAGGAAGAACAGGCTTTATTGGGTGGCGGTGCGCAACGTATTGCATCGCAGCACAAAAAAGGCAAACTGACCGCCCGCGAACGTTTACAGCTACTGCTTGACGAAGGTTCGTTTGAAGAGATAGGCATGTTTGTAACACACCGCAGCCGCGATTTTGGTATGGAGAAGGAAATATATCCCGGCGATGGGGTGGTGACAGGCTATGGCACTATCAATGGCCGCCTGGTCTATGTTTTCTCACAAGATTTTACTGTGTTTGGTGGTAGTTTGTCGGAAACGCATGCCGAGAAGATATGTAAGATAATGGATATGGCGCTGGAGAACGGTGCTCCCGTAGTGGGGTTGAACGACAGTGGCGGTGCGCGAATACAGGAAGGGGTTGTATCGCTGGGGGGGTATGCTGATATTTTTCACCGTAACGTAAAGTCTTCTGGTGTAATACCACAAATATCAGCTGTCATGGGTCCATGTGCAGGCGGTGCAGTTTATTCACCCGCTATTACCGATTTTATTATGATGGTGGAGCACACCTCGTATATGTTTGTAACAGGCCCTAACGTGGTGAAAACAGTAACACACGAAAATGTAACCAGCGAAGAATTGGGTGGGGCGCATACACATGCTTCACGCTCGGGTGTTACCCATTTTGCTTGTGCTAACGAGGTAGAGTGCATTGAGCGCCTGAAGCAATTGCTGAGCTATATGCCCCAAAACTGTGAAGAAGAAGCACCCCTTTATGAATATGAAATGGGCGATGAAACAAGAACTAAGCTTAACAATATAATACCCGCCAACCCCAACCAGCCTTACGATATGAAGGAAGTGATTGAAGAGGTGGCGGATGCGGATACTTTTTTAGAAGTACATAAAGACTACGCTGAAAATATTGTTGTAGGGTTTGCACGCATAGCAGGCCGCAGCACAGGTATTGTGGCTAACCAGCCCGCAAGCCTTGCGGGTGTGTTAGATATTAATGCAAGTAAAAAAGGAGCCAGGTTTGTTCGTTTTTGCGATGCGTTTAATATTCCTTTACTGGTATTGGTAGATGTGCCGGGCTTTCTGCCGGGCACCGACCAGGAATGGAACGGCATCATTACCAACGGTGCAAAGCTTTTGTATGCGCTTAGTGAAGCTACCGTGCCAAAGGTTACCGTGATAACACGTAAGGCTTATGGTGGTGCTTACGATGTGATGAACTCAAAGCACATTGGTGCCGATCTTAACTATGCCTGGCCAATGGCGGAGATTGCAGTAATGGGCGCTAAGGGTGCGGCTGAGATTATTTTCAAAAAAGAAATATCGGAAGCTGCTGATCATGAAGCAAAATTGAAGGAAAAGGGTAATGAATACCTCGAGAAGTTTGCTAACCCTTATGGGGCTGCTGCGCGAGGGTTTATTGATGAAGTGATAATGCCAGAACAAACACGTGCGAAATTGATAAAGGCATATAAAATGTTGCAAAATAAAGTGGTAAATACACCTAAAAGAAAACATGGTAATATACCACTGTAACAAATAAATACTTATTTAAAATACGGCAGCAATAACCTTGCTGCCGTATTTTTGTATAGCGCATAATGTTACTCACGTTATTTGAAAAATTCACTAACTGGATACTATTTACCAGTGTGTTCGCTGCATTTTGTGCTACGGGTATGTGTATGGCTACCGAAAAGCTACTAATAAACCACATTCCTCCACTCATAACACATCTGCATGTCTTAGTATTTTGCAGTACACTACTTGTGTATAATGTACATTATGTGGCTAAAAAGTCTTCGCCTGAAATATCTGATAGGTTTGCCTGGTCGCAGCATTATAAGTTTTATCATTATTTATTGATAGTAAGCGGACTGACGGGGTGTATCTATAGCGTATTTGTATTGCCACATAATATATTGCTGGCATGTATAGTTTTAGGCTTGCTTTCTTTTGCGTATTCTTTACCATTACTGCCTTTCAAAAATAAAAGGAGGTTAAAAGACTTTGGCTGGATAAAGATATTGGTACTTACACTGGTATGGACTATTGTTACCAGCGTATTGCCGATATTAAATATTGGCATGCGGATGGCTGATTTTCCGTATGAAATTATAGTGCGTTTCGTTTTTATGTTTATCCTTTGTATTGCATTTGATATCAGGGATATGCAAACAGATAAAGGCGCTGATATTTATACATTACCTAATATCATTGGGCTAAAGAATAGTTACCGGCTTATGGATGTTTTTATGCTGTTGTTTGTTGTGTTTTGCTGTATTCAGTTGGTGAGGTATGGGCATACATGGCGCCTTATTGCCGAGGTTATAACAATAATATGCACCAAGGCAGCTATTGAATATACCAGGCGGTACCCTTCAGATAAAGCTTACCTGGGCTTGGTTGATGGAATGATGTTATTGCTTTCTATTTTAATATTAGCAATATAAAAAGCCACCTGTACAGGTGGCTTTTTATATGAGATTGAACAAATCCTATTGTTTTACTATGGTAGAGATGTGCTTGATACCATCTTTAATAATTTGCACATAATAAACACCGGGAGCCCATTTGTCAGTTTGAATTGAGGTCTCGTATTTAGCACCGTTTATTAGTACGTTATTTTCAAACAGTTTTGTGCCGTTCAAACTATAACCATTAATAATGTAATTACCTTTTGTTGTGTTTTCCAGTTTCAGGTTTAGTTGATTACTAACCGGGTTAGGATAAGCAACTATATCAATGTTTTTTATTACCGAAGCAACCGAAGTATTGTTTTCAGTAAATGACTCGCTATACGGAGCGCTTGGTTCATCGCCTGTGGTCTGGTTATCCAGGTTAACTGCGTTACCCATTATGTAAAAAGTAACCGTACCTGCGCCCGCATGCGGAGAAGTCCACCTGAACGTTGTATTCGATGTACCGGTTATAGGGGCTGAATGTTCAATGATCTTTTTACCGCCCGCAGTGGCCGTCCTTTGTCCTGATCCTGCAATCAGGATACCTGCGCTGTTATCATTTGCGTCCAATGCTTCTGCCTGGAAGCCGAAATTACTCATGCTGGCATTATGCACCGTTAGGGTTACCACATAAGTACGCAATGGCTCATATTTACCGTCTGTAATTGTTTCACCGCTTACCTCATCCATAAGCGATATGGCGATATGTGTATTGCCTGCAGCAGGGCCATGGCAACCACCTGCGGTACAAGTATTGCCGCCTGAGCCTGGGCCACCGGTGCGGTTACCCGCGCCGCCATTGGCCGGGCCCGATTTGTAGCTCACCATGGTTAGGTAAGTAAGGCCTGCAAGTAAAGATAAGAGTAGCGTTTTCTTCATATTTTTCTTAGTTTAAGAGTGATCGTAATTTAATTGTTTTACTAATTTATGACATATAATTTATCTGGATTGTCACATTTTACGAATCAGCATTAAAATAAGATGAACTGGTAAATACAATGTATCAACAATTGTGAGCCTTCAAAACTTATCTTTGCAGCTGTTATGGGCCATAAGAAATTAATACGCTTTCAAGCGATAGCAACCTTCCCCAATGTATTAGAAAAGCCGGAACCTGAAACTATTAAAGGAAAATGGCATGAGTTCTTTAAAAACGATAATCCTATAACGCTTGAACTGGCCTGTGGTAAGGGGGAATACAGCGTTGGCCTGGGCCGCGAGCACAAGGATAGAAACTTTATTGGCATCGATATAAAAGGCAACCGAATATATAACGGTGCTAAGATTGCACTTAATGAGCCATTGCCTAATGTTGGTTTTCTGCGTATATATATTGGTAATATCACTGAATACTTCGCCAAAGATGAAGTATCGGAAATATGGATCATATTCCCCGATCCGTTTTTGAAAAAAGAATCGAACAGGCTAACACACCCGCGCTTTTTGCACCTGTACCAGCAAATAATGAAAAAGGGTGGGAAGATTAATTTAAAAACGGATTCAAAAGAATTATACGATTTTACTAAAGAAGTTGTGGCTGAACAGAACTGTCCCGTGCACGAAGACCTGGTAGATATCTATGGTACAGGGAAAGCCACTGGTCCGTTAGCCATACAAACCTTCTACGAAAAAATGCACCTTGCCGAAGGACGCACCATATATTTTATCTCGTTTTCTTTACCTGAAGTAATTACACTGCCCGAAAGATTCCGTAAAAATGGACAAGCTGACTGAGGGTTTAGATTATTATATTCGTGATGATGGGAGGCTGGTTTTCACCGAACACTTCCTGCTGAAACGAGGGTTTTGTTGTGGTAACGGCTGCCTGCATTGTCCGTTCGGTTATATGAATGTTCCGCAACCAAAACGATCGATACTTTTGGCTGAAAGGGATAAACGTAAAAATGGAGAATAAAGAAGACATATATAACGCTATATACGATATAGTACGCCTGATACCCAAAGGCAGGGTGAGCAGTTACGGTGCTATTGCTGCAGCTATTGGCATGCGTTCGGGTGCCAGGGTGGTAGGCTATGCTATGAATCATTGTATAGGCATAAAACCTAAAGTACCGGCACACAGGGTAGTTAACAGTACCGGTTTGCTAACAGGTAAGCATCATTTCAGCCCTCCTGAGCGTATGCAGCAACTATTGGAAAAAGAAGGTGTAAAAGTTGTGAACGATAAAGTACAGGACTTCGCCAATAAATTTTGGGATCCATCAAAAGAGATATGATCTTATCGGGAACAGTTTTTGCTTTGCTTTTTTAAAGGCCGTTAGTATTATGCTCAGATATACAATTTTGTTACGTACCATAGTTCTTGTATGTATCTCCTCCACTTTAATATTTGCCACATCTTGCCGTAGTAAATCAAAGAAAACAGCCATCAGCATTTTCGATACCAAAAAATTTGATGAAGATGATGTAGCCGATGTGATAATGGCTGTTTATGAAAGTAAGCCGCTGAACGATAGCGCCTGGCAGAAGCAAAAGATACATTCAGTAGCCAACGTTATGCAATACACTTATCAGGCTTACGAGTATTTACCGCTTTGGCTGAATGAGAACGGCGATACAAAAGCGATAGAGGCATTTTTGCAGGAACTGAATGATTTGCAAAACGATGGCCTGGATCCTAAACATTACAATGCTGATAAACTGCAAACAGCATTCAATACTATAAAAGAGAAAAAAAGGCCCGTAGCTGAAGAATTGGCTGCGCTCGATACCGCGCTGACAAGTAGCTACCTGCATGCAGCGCACGATCTTTTATTTGGTGCTGTATCGCCTAAAGATGCAGATTCGCTATGGTTTCATATTAATGATACTACATGGGCACCTGAAAAGATCCTTGAAGCTAATCTTTACGAAAAAAATGAATACCCATCGCTCGATTCTTTTCGTAGCCGAGTGCCAACTTATGTATCGCTACGTAAAACAAGAACCCACTATACCGGCCTTCAAAAAAACAGTTCTTTTATACAACAAAAGAAAGCTGTAGTTGATGGAACACCTGATAGTGTGATACAATATATCGTCAGTACCGAAGTTCCGTGGTTGCAAACTTCGGGCGATGATACCATAAGCAGTGCACAACAACTACTGAAAGCATATCAGCAATACTACGGCCTGAAAACAACAGGTAAAACAGATAGCGCTACGGTAGCGTACCTATCGCGAATGCCCAATGACGCCGCTACGCAAGTGGATATCAACCTGGAGCGTATCCGTTGGATGCCAAGAGAGATAGAGCCACTATATATCATGGTGAATGTACCCTTGATGGAATTGTTCTTGCGTAAAGATGGGCACGATGAAATGCACATGAATGTAGTAGTAGGTAAGCCTATACGCCAGACACCCAGCCTTAATGCTAAAATGGTGAACGTGGTGATAAATCCACCTTGGGGTGTACCGCCCACTATATTAAAAAAGGACATTGGGCCGGGCATAGCGCGCATGGGTGCAGCAGGGTATTTGCAAAAGAAAGACTTGCGTGCTTACGATAGTAAGGGCAGGGAAGTAGATCCGTCTCAGGTAACGGCTGCCAACTATAAAAAGTTTTTCTTTAAGCAACCACCGGGCGATGACAATGCTTTAGGATATGTAAAATTCAACCTGCCTAATAAATGGGACATATACCTGCACGATACCCCGCACCGTGAAGATTTCACACAAAGCTACAGAGCTAAAAGTTCAGGTTGTATCCGTGTACAACAACCACGCGAAATGGCAGAGTATATTTTATCAGAACTGAATGGTAAATACTTCACACAGGGCAAACTGGATACTATGATCAGTACGAAGAAAACTACCTATGAAACATTGACTAACTGTATACCTGTACATATTGTTTACTTAACTGCCTTCGACGATAGCACTTATACGCATACGCGCTTTGTAAAGGATATTTACAAGCGCGATGCGAAATTGATTCAGTTATTAAAGCAAGGGTAATGATAGCGGGGTGTAAGCCCTAGCCATCTCTTTCTGTAGGCTGTTCGGCTGGTACACAATAACGGTGTCGCGTGGTTTCATTTGTCCGGCAAAAGCAATGGTGCTATAATCGGTATTGCCTGGAAAATGGTCTATCTTCTTGTTTACCCAATAAGATGTTTGCAAATACTTCTTTTGCGGATAGTAAATGAACAGACAAGTACCATCTTGTATTGTACTAATAACTTTGCCGGCTATTTTATTTGATACCGCAGGGCAGCCCCAGCTACGGCCCAACCTTTTTTGCGAAGCCACAAAACTGCTGTTTACGTAATCGGCACCGTGTACCACTATTGCACGATCGTAAGCTGCATTATTAAAGCCATTATCCATACCATACAGGCGCAGCGACTTACCGTGCTCACCTATATAGGTTTCGCCCGTTACATAAAAACCAAGACTGCTTTGGTGCGAATTTTCCTGATTAGAAAAAGACATAGCAAATTCATCGCCCGAACCTTGCCCGTGTGCTACATAATCATTTACCAATACTTCATTGTTTTTCAGGTCAATGATCCACAATCTGTATTTGTTCGATGACTTTGACAGATCGCATACAGTAAGTATTTGCTTATCATTATTCAGCTTACCCGCATTCAGCAGGTTGATATAACCTCTGTAAGCTTTGTCAAACACTTCAAAATCCATCTTATCGCAAGTGCTAAAGTTGATCTGGTTGTACTTAGCGGCAATCTGGCTTGTAATGCTATACGAGCTGGTTTCAACGGGAACATCTGCCTTCACATTTACAAAAGGCAAAACCATAAAAAGGTACACCGTGGCGCACGTCATCAGTTTCTTCATAATACCATCTGTTTGGGAGTATATAAATGTACGAAGAACAGCCATAGTAGACAAGTTATAACTGATTGTTTAACTGCACTTTAACAGCGTTTTTTATGACGAAGATCAGTATTTTTTTATTGTAAGCATTAGTTATGTAAGTATCGGCATTAACTGATTGTGAGGTGCTTATAATGCTCTATAATTTGTGTACATTTGGCCGTCTAAATTTTTTATTGTATTATGAAAGAAGTATATATAGTGTCTGCCGTACGTACCCCAATGGGTAGCTGGGGCGGTTCACTGAAAGATTTTTCTGCTACCAAACTGGGTTCAATAGCTATAAAAGGCGCATTGGAAAAAGCAGGTGTTAATGCAAGCGAAGTAAAC
Source organism: uncultured Sphingobacteriales bacterium (assembly GCA_946479435.1). Next base: position 14,300 of record CAMLFX010000034.1, read on the forward strand.
GAGGTACTGATGGGTTGCGTATTGCAAGCCAACCTGGGACAAGCACCTGCACGGCAGGCTGCACATTTTGCAGGTGTGCCCGATAATGTACCATGTACTACTATCAACAAAGTATGTGCAAGCGGCATGAAAGCTGTTATGCTGGGTGCGCAGTCTATTATGCTGGGCGATGCCGATGTGGTAGTTGCCGGTGGTATGGAAAGTATGAGCAACGTGCCTTTCTACAACGAAAACCTGCGTTGGGGTAGCAAGTATGGCAATGTAACATTGATAGACGGCCTTGCTAAAGATGGCCTTACCGATGTGTACCACAACTATGCAATGGGTAATGCTGCTGAACTATGTGCTACGGAATGCAAAATAAGCCGCGAAGAGCAGGATGCATTTGCAATAGAAAGCTACAAGCGCAGCCAGGCTGCTATTGAAGCGGGTAAGTTCGAGAATGAGATAGTTCCTGTTGAGATACCTCAGAAAAAAGGCGATGCTATCAAATTCAGCAAAGACGAAGAACCATACAATGTTAAGTTCGATAAGATACCAACCCTGCGTGGTGCCTTCACTAAAGATGGTACCGTAACTGCTGCCAACGCTTCTACAATGAACGATGGCGCTGCTGCACTGGTACTGATGAGCAAAGAAAAAGCAGAAGCTCTGGGTATTAAGCCGATAGCTAAAATAATGGGCTATGCAGATGCTGAACAAGCACCTGAATGGTTCACTACTTCACCTTCTTTAGCTGTGCCTAAAGCAGTAGAAAAAGCAGGTTTGAAAATGGAAGACATCAACTACTTCGAACTGAACGAAGCATTCAGCGTAGTGGGTATAGTGAACAGCCAAAAAATGAACCTGAAACCTGGACAAGTAAATGCGAATGGTGGTGCAGTAGCATTAGGTCACCCATTGGGTGCAAGTGGTGCACGTATCCTTACCACACTTATCAACGTACTGCATCAAAACGATGCTAAGTATGGTGCTGCAGGTATCTGCAACGGTGGTGGTGGTGCCAGCGCTGTGGTTATCGAGAAAATGTAATTCGTAAGTATTTGAATATTGAAACGCCGCTAGAGATAGCGGCGTTTTTTGTTTTGTGTATATTAGAGCTAAATAGTAAACCCTGAATGGCGTTTTTGTTTTTCTTATTTGTGCTTGTACCTACAACTGCAATTCTTGCATTGCTTTGGTTAATAACCAAACAAACTGCCTGGGGTAAAGTAATTAGGTTTATGTGGCTTTCTCTTTTCGGCCTTATATTATTGGGGCTTATTATTCGATTCTTTACCAGTAAAAAGGAGTTGTCTGAAAAAGACTACTACGGCGAATATATTATAGATAGAAAATTTTATAGAGGGAAGTCGGCAGACTGGCAATACAATACTTTTCGTTTTGAAATAAGAGACAACGATTCTATCTATTTCTACGTAACCAATGAGCAGAAAGTTCTGCGGGTATTCAAGGGTACCGTAAAAACTACTTTAGGTCATGTTTCAGAAAGGCTAATAGTGAATATGGATACACCAACATATCATATTGTGGTTGGCAATCCTACAACTTATCGGGGTGTATGGGACTTTTATCTTGTTTTCCATTCCGATAAATTCAATAACGTATTTTTTAGAAAAGGCAAGTGGAAGCCATTATAGGAATAGAGTACTTACCTTTGCACCCATGTCCACCAAACGCCCCGCACTTATCCCCGCAATGCTCATGATGAAATGCCCTAACTGTCGCAAAGGGGACATGTTCGTCAACAAGCATATTTTTCCGCTGGCGACATGCGTACGTATGAATCAGCATTGTCCCAACTGCGGACAACAACTGGTGTACGAAACGAATAATGGGCCCGGTATCAACTACGCCCTCACCATGATCATTTACATGCTGAACATAGTCTGGTACTGGCCAATATTTGGTATCTCTTATAAAGACAACAGCGTATTCTATTTCCTCATTACAACAACGGTAGTGGTCATACTGCTGCAACCTTGGTTGATGCGTATATCGAGGGTGATATACCTGTATGCATACCTGGCCAGTAAGTCGGCTTAGTAAGCACTCGCTGTATTCAACAGGCCCATATCGGCTTCTGTAAGGCTGATATGCACTGCTGCAGCTAAAATTTTCATTTGATCGGTAGAGGTGGCACTGGCTATGGGCGCAGTAACGCCTTCTTTTTCCATCAGCCATGCCAGGGCAACACTTGCGGGTGCTACATTGTGCTCATTAGCTACTTCATCTAAAGCATCTAATATCCTGAAGCCACGCTCATTCATGTATTTATCCATACTACCGCCACGTATGCTTTTGTCTTTGTCTGCTTCATTGCGGTATTTGCCTGTAAGAAAACCACTGGCCAAAGAAAAGTAAGTGATAACACCCAGGTTATTGTCAATACACACTTGTTGCATCTCTTTTTCAAAACCTTCACGCGCATACAAGTTGTATTCCGGTTGAAAGCTTTCGTATCGAGCCAGTCCTTTTTGTTCACTTGCACTCAATGATGCTTTCAATCGTGCAACAGATAAATTAGATGCACCAATAAAACGAACCTTACCTTCTTTTATCAGTTGTGTGTATGCTTCCAGTGTTTCTTCTACAGGTGTGGTATCATCATCCCAATGCGTTTGGTATAAGTCTATGTAGTCAGTTTGCAGGCGTATTAAAGAAGCCTCAACTTCCTTCAGTATATATGCCTTAGAAATGTCTTTATTGCCCTGGCCCATATCGCCGCCTACTTTGGTAGCAATAATTACTTTACTGCGATTGTTACGTTCTTTCATCCAGTTACCTAACACCGTTTCCGATTCACCACCCACATTACCTTCACCCCAGCGCGAGTACACATCCGCAGTATCAATGAAACTTAGTCCCGCATCCACAAATGTATCCAGCACCTCAAACGATTGTTTCTCATCGATAGTCCAACCCAATACGTTGCCGCCAAATACCAATGGTAAGAATTGCAGATCTGTATTGCCTAATTGTCTTTTGTTCATCCTGATGTTTTATGCGATTACAACTTTATTTTTCTTCTCCATATTCCTTTCCACAAAAGCCTCGAACTCTTTTAATGTTAAGCTACTCAAATTATTGGCAGCAGTCAGGCCTCCTTTTTGCGCGCTCATTACACCGTAGTATATATCATTAAAGCCTGCTACCGAGTGTGCATCGGGGTCAACAGACAGCATTACGCCTTTTTCTATGGCATATTCTATCCAGCGCCAGTCAAGGTCCAGCCTGCGAGGGTGGGCGTTTATTTCTATCACTACATTGTGTTCGGCGCAGGCATCTATCACTTGTTTATGGTCAAGGGGGTAACCTTCGCGCGATAATAGTAAGCGGCCTGTAGGGTGGCCAAGTATAGTGGTAAACGGGTTGCGTATGGCAGCCATTACGCGGTCCATTGCTTTCTCCAGGCTCATCTTCAGGTTGCTGTGTACCGATGCTATTACAATATCAAAAGTATTCAGCACCGACTCGTTATAGTCCAATCTGCCATCGCCCAATATATCAGCCTCTATACTTTTAAAAACTTTAAAGTTGGGGTAGAGCTTTGCGTTAATAGCATCTATTTCGAGGTGCTGCATGGCAATACGTTCCGGCGTTAATCCATTGGCATAATAAGCCGCCTGCGAGTGGTCGCTGATAACAAGGTATTCAAACCCTTTCTCTAACGCAGCTTTAGCCATCAATTCGATCGTCTCCGTGCCATCGCTCCATGTGCTATGAGAGTGGATAATGCCTTTTATGTCTTTGGGTTGTATCAGCTCGCGCAGTTTATTTGCGGCTGCAAGATTTAGCACTGCCTCTGCTTCACGCAGTGCGGGTTGTATGTATGCCAGTTTGTTGTGTGTAAATATTTCTTCTTCACTTGCGGCATTTTCAGGTACTGTGTACTTATCTAAAAAGGCTTTCATGAACTCTTCACTGCCCGACGTATTGAACAGGGTAGTGTAGAAATCATCCTTTCCACACAAATGAAAACGTACAGCAGGTTGCTGCGGCATACGCACTAATAGTCTATTGTTCGGTTCCGCTTCAACTACGGTATCAGGTATGGGTTCAAACTGTTGTTGCAGGGTATTGTTGTCAAGATCATTCACTATCTCAATAAACTCAAGCGTATCGCTTTGCCTGCGTATATCGCCCGTTAGTGCAAACTTATTTTCAGGAAAGGACTTTTGTAGCTGCTCTAACAGGTGTTTACCAATTGCATCTACTTCAGCCCAAAGATGAAAGCCCTGGTTCTTGTGTATATAAGCAATACTCTGTAAAATGCTGTCCTGTGTTTTTGCGCCGAAACCTTTTACAGCAGCCAGCCTGTTTTCGTTGCAGGCATATTCCAGTTCACCTACGCTTTCTATGCCCATTTCTTTCCATATCAGGGCTATCTTTTTTGGCCCAAGGCCTTTTACATTCAGCATTTCCAATATGCCTGCAGGTGTCTTAGCGAGTATTGCTTCCAGCGCATCAAGCTTACCTGTATTTTGTATCTCACGTATTTTTTTACCGGTGCTGTCGCCAATACCTTTTTGACTGAACAATTCTGCATCATCCATATCTGTTATCTCGCGGGACAGCTTTTCAATATTGTAAGCTGCAATACTGTACGATTTCGATTTGAATGAATTTTCACCATGAATATCCATCAGTTTCGATAGCAATAAAAAATAATCGGCGATCTCGTAATTGTTCATAACAAGGTTGGTTTCGACTTCCATTCAAAAGTCAATACTTAAATGCAAAAAGAAAAATGAAATTGAGAGAAAATTATGCGGTCACTTGCTGCGTACGTTCATTCACCCAGCCCAGTACCATATCCAGTTGCTCCTCGCGCGTTAGTGAGCTATTATCCAGCACTATAGCGTCAGCAGCCTGTGTTAGCGGGCTTGCCTCCCGGTTGCTATCAATATAGTCACGCAGTTCCAGGTTGTGTTTCACTTCTTCCAGGGTAATATTGGGGTTGGTAGGGAACAACTCTTCAAAACGCCGTTTCACGCGTATAGATGGGTCGGCAGTCATGAATATCTTTAGTTCCGCTTCCGGGAATACAACCGTACCTATATCGCGGCCATCCATCACAATACCTTTTTTACGGCCCATCTTTTTTTGCTGCGCAGTGGCAAACGAGCGTACTTCTTTTATAGCCGCTACCTGGCTCACTTTTTCAGCTACCAGCATTTCGCGTATCTGGTGTTCTACGTCTTCATCGTTCAGGCACATTTCAGATCTCCCCGACGCTTCGTTGAATACAAACGAAAGATGGACTTCAGCCAATGCATTCAGTATCTGGTCATGATCCTGCAGATCTATGCCATTACGAAGAAAATGTAACGTAATGGCACGATACATAGCACCGCTATCAATATAAGTATAGCCTAGTTTTTTAGCAAGCTCGCGGGCAAGTGTGCTCTTGCCGCAAGAAGAAAAACCATCGATAGCTATTATGATATTAGGCGCTGACATACTGCAAATTTCAGGCATCGCCGGTAAAATTCAAATATTGATTTTGTTATTTAAAAGCTATATATTAAAAATAAAGGCAGCCCGGTTGTAGGCTGCCTTTAGTAGAATATGCGGTTCTAAACTAGTTATTTCACAAAATTTACACCTGCTTTATTTGCTTCGCAAAGGTTGCAATACCGGGTACCGTTGCAACCCTTTACACCAGGGCAGTCGGTAGGACAAACATCGTTCTGGTGCCTTGCCTTGGTAACGTCGCTAATGCAATAGCCATCACCATCTTCTTTAGTACAGGCACTGAATGTGCACATGCCAAATACAGCTAATGTGAACAAGCCGGAAACAAATGCGGATGTATATTTTCTCATATATCTTTTCAGGTTTGGCTATAAATGTAAAAAAAATTGGAAATTTTTTCTAATTCTTACTCATTTCTGTAAGATACTTGTGGAAGTAAGGTATTGTCTCAATGCCTTTAAAGTAATTGAATACATCATATTTCTCGTTTGGCGAGTGGATATTATCGTTATCCAGCCCAAAACCAAGCAATACGGTTTTTAGTCCCAATATGCTTTCAAACAGCGCTATTATGGGTATGCTTCCACCACCGCGTGTAGGTATGGGGTCTTTGCCAAAAGCTGTTTTAATAGCTTCTGCGGCCGCTTTATATGCTACTGAATCCGTTGGAGTAACAACAGGTTCGCCACCATGGTGTGCAGTTACTTTTACGGTTACATAATCGGGTGCAATACTTTCAAAGTGCTTTTTGAAGATAGCAGCAATTTCCTCTGAATTTTGGTGGGGCACCAGGCGCATCGATATTTTTGCGTTAGCCTTCGATGGCAACACTGTTTTAGCCCCTTCGCCTGTGTATCCACCCCATATACCATTTACATCAAGGGTAGGGCGTATGCCGGTGCGTTCCATAGTTGTATAGCCTTTTTCGCCCCATACTTCCTTTACATTCAGGTCTTTTTTATATTCATCCAGGTTGAATGGTGCGTTGTTGAGTGCTTTGCGTTCAACCTCGCTCAGGTCGTCAACTTTATCGTAAAAAGCCGGAATGGTAATATGGTTATTCTCATCGTGCAGCGATGCGATCATTTTACAAAGTATATTTATCGGGTTAGCCACAGCGCCACCATATACACCGCTATGCAAGTCGCGGTCCGGGCCTGTTACTTCCACTTCCATATAAGCCAGGCCACGAAGCCCTGTTTCTAAGGAAGGGTGCTCCATACTTATCATTGAAGTATCAGATACCAATACGATATCGGCTTTCAGTTTTTCTTTATTGCTTTCCAGAAACTTGCCGAGGTTCGATGAACCAACTTCTTCCTCGCCTTCTATCATGAATTTAATATTGCAGGGTAGGGTATTGGTTTTCACCATTACTTCCAATGCTTTTACATGCATGAACATCTGGCCTTTATCATCGCAGGCGCCGCGTGCATATATCTTTTCGTCTTTTATTACGGGTTCAAAAGGGCCACTGTGCCAAAGTTCCAAAGGGTCGGCAGGCTGCACGTCATAGTGGCCATACACTAATACTGTTGGCTTCGATGGGTCAATAATTTTTTCGCCATATACTATCGGGTGTCCTTCGGTTGGGCATATTTCTGCTTTATCGCAACCTGCTTTCAGCAGGTTTTCTTTCACAGCATCAGCACAACGGGCTACATCAGCTTTATAGTTACTGTCGGCACTTACCGATGGTATGCGCAACAGGTCGAGCAGCTCATCAAGAAAACGCTGTTTATTTTGCGCCAGATAATCGTTCCATACTTGCATAGGTTCAAACATTTTTAGAGCTCAAATGTAAATAATTCGGTACATAGCTGGCTATCATTCTTATAAAATCCCCTTCGTTTTACCTTAGTTTTCAATCATAATAATATCTTTAGTATTGTATGAGTCCTAACCCTACGAACATGTCACTGATCTTTTCAAACAATCTCAAACGTTATTTGCCGGGATTGATTTTACTTTTTATCTCTATTATCATCGGTTTATGTACCTATCAAGACTATGGTATCAGCTGGGATGAGCCTGTACAGCGCGAAATGGGTGAGGTAAGTTGTGACTATGCATTTAAGAACGATAAAAAGCTGCTTACTTATATCGAAAAGGATCATGGTGTAGCATTTGAAGTGCCACTGGTTGTTTTAGAAAAGCAAATGCATATGCAAAGCAGTAGAGATGTGTATCTGATGCGGCACATTGTTAGTCATTTATTTTTTCTGTTGTGCTGTTTTTGCGGATATGTTTTGGTGCAGCATCTGTTCCGTAATAAATGGTTGTCTTCCCTTGCATTTTTGTTGTTGGTATTCCATCCACGGTTATATGCCCATTCATTTTTCAATAGTAAGGATGTACCGTTAATGGGCATGTTTATAGTGAGTTTCCTTTTGGCAGAGATAGCTTTTAGAAAGAACAAATATGGATGGTATGCATTATTAGGTGCAGCATGTGGCTATGCAGCGTCTATCAGAATACTGGGAATCGTGCTTTTAGGGCCTATTTCGCTATTGCTTTTGCTGGATGTAATTAGAAACGCAAGACTGAAGCAAAAAACTGAACGACCAGTAATTTCTTTTTTGCTTTTTCTTCTTAGCTTTTGCATTACACTTTACGCTACTTTCCCTACTTTATGGCCGGCGCCTATTAACAACTTTCTAAACGTGTTTGAAAGCCTTTCCCATTTTCGTTGGGATAATGAAATGCTCTTTATGGGGGAAATGGTGAGAAGTACGGACTTACCTATAAGTTATTTGCCTGTATGGTTTGGGATTACAACACCTGTTGTATGGATATTTGCAGGACTAGCAGGCATTCTGCTGGTGCTGGCAGATTTTATCAAAAAGCCTGCATCTTTTGTTTTTGAAACACCCGATAGAAATTTTATCATATACCTGGGTTGTTTTATTGCGCCTCCTGTTATGACCATACTTATGAACTCTGTTGTATACGACGACTGGAGACATTTGTATTTTATTTATCCCGCCTTTGTGCTACTGGCTTGTTATGCTTTCAATAAGCTAAGGGCTACCAAGTTTAAACACATCTTTACGGCTTTAGTTGTGCTGCAACTAGCTGATATCGGTTACTTCATGTTTCGTTATCACCCTAACCACCAAGTGTACTTCAATCAACTCGTATCACATAAAAGCGAAAGTCTGCGTATGAACTATGAGTTGGACTATTGGGGTAGTTCTTATAGAGAGGGCATAGAATATATATTAGCGCATGATACCTCTTCCAAAGTACGGATTTTTCTATCTTTGGCTCCCGTAGAAAATGCTGTAACATTCCTGACACAAGAGCAGAAAGCACGTATAGAGTATGTAGACCGTAACGACTTCCCGTATTATTTTGTAACGGGCTTCAGGAGCCATAAAGAAGATTATACGGCTCCTGAAGTAACGGATGTGTACTACGAAGTAAAGGTGCTGAACAGCACCATACTAAGAGTGTATCGTTGCAAGTAAGCTTTACAGCCTGTTGAACTTATCGTCGTCGTCAGTATTCGGTTTATTATAGCTGCTCTGATTGCTGTTATAATTACGTTCACTACGGGTATCACTATTGTAGTTACGTTCACCACGGTCGCTACTATAATTGCTGCGGCCACCTGTATAATTGCTGCCACCGCTGCTATTGCGATTGTAAGACCCACCGCCGCCTTGACGATTGTTATTGTTGCGGTTGAAACCTCCACCTGGTCTGTTACCTCCACCCGGTCTGGTATTGCCTTGTGTTTTAGGTTTAGATTCTTTTACTGAAATTATATTGCCTAATAAGTAAGTAGTATCTAAATTGTCAATAGCATCGTAAGCCTGAAATTTATCTTCCATCTCTACAAAGCCAAAGCCGCGTGGTAAACCAGTGGCGTTATCAATGGGTATTTTTACGGTTAGTACTGTTCCAAATTCAGAAAAGATTTGCCTTAATGCATCTTCAGAAGTTTCGGGGCTAAGATTGCCAATAAAAAGATTCATGTTCGTTTAAATTGTTTAGGTCATTGATAGAGTGGATCATATATATGAAATCTCGCAATGACCGTTTGGTTACTAAGTAAAGATAAGTAAATAATAGCGATACCTTATAGTAAAAAACCTCTTTTCCCTTGCTGTATTTTTATAGTATTCTTACTAACTTTAATACCCCTCATAGTATATAATGACAAATATTTTACGTTTACGAAATGCAATGATCCTTGCATTATTGTTAGTGTTTTGCACCATAATATCGTGCCAGTTGTCGGGCAATTCTAATACATCTGCAGCTGCTCCGGCAGCTAATGACAGCATTTTTGTACCACCCGATACCAGTACCATACCGCACGATGAGTATGGCGATATGGTGCGCTATGGCCGTGAGCTGATAGTAAACACCGCCTATTACCTAGGGCCTGATGGCACCGTTGGCCACTACCTGAACAATAAGATGAACTGCAGCAACTGTCATCTTGATGCAGGCACACGCCCTTACGGGCTCAACTACTTCAGCTCTCATGCTCGTTACCCCCAATACCGCGGCCGTGAGAACCGCATACTGACTCTTGCCGAACGTATCAACAACTGTATAGAGCGCCCTCACCATGGCAGGCCAATGCCCCTGGATAGCAAAGAGATGGTGGCAATGGTGTCTTACATGCGGTGGTTATCGGCTGGCGTGCCTACCGGCAAGCATGTGAAGGGGGATGATGGAATAGAGTTGCAATACCCCAATCGCGCTGCCGATCCTGCTAAAGGTGCCATTGTATTTACTGATAAGTGTGCCCGTTGTCATGGTGCCGATGGACTGGGCCAATTCAAGCCCGATTCAAGCGGTTATATCTATCCGCCTCTATGGGGAGAATGGGGCTATGAAAATGGCTCAAGTATGCACCGAGTGCTAAAGGCTGCCAGGTTCATCAAGGCCAACATGCCGCATAATGAGGCTTTCTGGAATAAGCCCGTGCTAACTGATGAAGAAGCGATAGATGTAGCTGCCTTTATTAACGACGACAGACTTCATGAAAGGCCGAAGATGACAAATGCAAGAGGTTATGAGAACGAGATGCGTAAGCCTATCGACTACGATACGCCACCCTTTCCCGATGGCTTCAGTGCCGAGCAACATAAGTTTGGGCCTTACCAGCCTATCATCGACTATCATAAGGAGCATAATTTGCCTGTAATATTTTAAAGAACTTCAAATAAATGGTAGCAATAGCTATCCTTTATTGTTTTTTGGGCACTAACTGAAAACTTACACCACCTGTAAGGCCCACGCATACATCGATATTGGTAAAGCGGAATGAGCCCAGCTTCAATTTTTGCTGGTAGCTATCGGCAATGAATAAAGTTTTAACAATAGGGTGCAGCATTTGCTTGTCCTTATGTTCTGCCATTATTTCTTCACGTTCTTCGGGGCTTATTTCTTTGGTCTTTTCAAAATGGAAGGTCACATCGGGCGGCAAGCCTATGCTCACCGTTATGCCTGTTGTATGAAAGCCCATTTCCTCAATAATAGGAGGCAGGGTCAGCAGGTCGTTCATGAAGGTTATCGATTTCTCTTTAGCAGCATCGCTCATATTGGTAAGGCGATCTGACAACTTACTGAAGTTGAAAGCACCTTCAATGCTTTCCATTATATCTTCTTTGCTTTCCGCCACCCTTTCAGACACTTTGTTGAACAGGTCTTTCATAAAAACTATTTTCTATAAAAAAAGAAATAGGCTACCCTCATGAGAAGGTAGCCTATTTATATACGGTTTCATTTCTGTAATATTAGTTAGCGCTTACTGCTTTTTGTACTAGTTCAGCTGCTTCGCTAAGCAGTATAGCCGACTGTACTTTAAGGCCAGAGTTTACTATCAGTTCTTTCGCAGCTTCGGCATTGGTGCCTTGCAGGCGAACGATGATAGGTATATTGATATTGCCCAATTTGTTGTAAGCTTCAATAACACCGGCAGCAACACGGTCGCAACGAACAATGCCGCCGAAGATGTTGATAAGGATAGCTTTAACGTTCGGGTCTTTCAGTATGATGCGGAAACCGGCCTCAACTGTTTGTGCATTTGCAGTACCACCTACGTCCAGGAAGTTAGCAGGCTCGCCACCAGCAAGTTTAATCATATCCATAGTAGCCATTGCCAGCCCTGCACCGTTTACCATGCAGCCTACGTTACCATCCAGTTTTACATAGTTCAGGTTGAACTCAGCCGCTTCCACTTCGGTTGGGTCTTCTTCATTCGTATCGCGCATATCAGCAAGGTCAGGGTGGCGCATCAATGCGTTGTCATCCAGGTTCATCTTACAGTCAACGGCGAATACTTTATCATCAGCCGATTTGAACAGCGGGTTGATTTCGAGCATAGCGCAATCCAAACCTACATACGCATTGTAGAGGTTGGTAACGAATTTCACCATGTTTTTGAAAGCTTCACCGCTAAGGCCGAAGTTGAAGGCTATCTTACGCGCCTGGAATGCCTGTAAAGGCATGCCCGGGTGTACCCATTCTTTAAATATGCGGTCAGGAGTATTGTGTGCTACTTCTTCAATATCCATACCACCTTCGGTGCTGTACATGATAACGTTTTGCTTCGTAGCACGATCCAGCAATATAGACAGGTAAAATTCTTTACGTTCGCTTGGGCCATCGTAATACATATCCTGTGCTACCAGTAGCTTGTGTACTACTTTACCGGCTTCGCCTGTTTGTATTGTTACCAATGTGTTGCCCAATATGTTTTTCGCAACCGTTTCAACATCATCGGCGCTTTTTACCACTTTCACACCGTTTTGTTCCGGTACTTCTTTCATGGTACCCTTACCACGTCCACCCGCATGAATTTGGGCTTTCACTACAGCAAATTTGCTACCGCTATCGGTTGCTATTTGTTTGTAAGCATTTACTGCATCGGTTACATTATTTACAGCTATACCTTCTTGCGTAGGTACATTATAGCGCTTTAGTAGTTCTTTAGCCTGATATTCATGTAAGTTCATGAGTTCGAAAAATTTTGGCGAAGATAGTTTATAAGAAGACTAATTCAAAGCCGTAGTGTTTATGTTAATATATGAAGGTTTGCATGCCAATTATTTTCATGTGTACTTTGCCTGTCTAATTGAATAATCCACCTTCATATTGCATTTTGGGCGGGTCTATTTTTGTGCCACAATGCTTGTTCAGCTGTTCTATAAAATACTTGATCAGTTCGGGCGAATGCAGCTCTTCGTGCTGGTGCATAAAGAAATAGCAGCTTTCCAGCCCTTCCTTCATCCATAGCTTGATGCGCTGTACCCAATCATCAATACGTTCGTAGTCGGTACGGTGCAGGGAATTGCCCACAAAACGTATAAAAGCCTCGGGGGTAGAAAGGTGCATGTGCACACAATCGCGGCGGCCTGCAGCGTCGGTTATGATGGTACCGCGTTTGGCCTTGCGCAGAAAATCGTACAATTCCCGGTTGTAGCCGCCTTTATCTGTGTACCAATCGGGGTGGCGCAGTTCCAGGAACATATCTACATCTTTGGGGAAGTCGGTTATAAAGCTTTCAACACTTTCCAATTGCTTGGGCGATACCTGGGGGTTGGGCATCAGGAAAATAGGGCCCAGGTTGTCTTTAAACTCATGGATAGCCTCCAAAAAAGCATTTACCTCATTTTGTACATTCTTCAGGCGCTTCAGGTGCGTAATGGTTTGGGTGAACTTAGGACAGAACAAAAAGCCTTTAGGTACTTTTTCCTTCCATTTTATGACTTGCTCAGGCGTAGGGGCTTTATAAAACGTAGCGTTGAACTCGATACAGTTAAATGTCTTTGCATAGAATTCGAGGAAATCTTTTTCCTTGGTACCGATAGGGTATAGCTTACCTACCCAGTCTTTACGGCCCCATTTGGCGCAACCTACGTAGAACTTGGTTTTGCCTTTACCCTTTTTCAGCACCTCTTTATTCACTACCGGATCTTTGGGCAGGGTGAAATCAATACTGTCTAATTCTTTATCTTCTACTTTACCGAATTCCATAGTCTTATAAAATTAGGGTATTCTATATGTGTTGTTCAGTTTTGTTGAAAAACAGGAAAAAATAAAAAAATTTCTGTGCGACAATTGGTTACTATGATGCCCTGCCATTGCACATTCCAGCCCTATATTGCGGCA
>CAMLFX010000035.1 GCA_946479435.1 uncultured Sphingobacteriales bacterium
TTCGATATTTCATCCAGGTCATCCACTAAACGCACCAGCCTGTCGATACTGCGCGATGTATTGGTGAGGAATTTACGGTTCACCTCAGGGTCGTCCATCGCACCATCCAGCAAGGTATCGATATAGCCTTGCAGGGTAAAAATAGGGGTGCGCAATTCGTGCGCCAGGTTCATGAGAAATTCTTTACGGAACTGTTCGTTGGCGCGCAGGGTATCTATTTCGGCACGGCGTTGCGTGGCCCAAAGCTGCACATCCTGGCTTACCTCCTCAATAGATTTTTGAGGCAGTATGCTGGTGTAAAAAAACTCTTCTTTCTTGGTAGCCTTGGTCTGGTAAATGAACTTATATATCAGCTTTATTTTACGGTATATAAAGCGCTGCAGGGTGTAGTGGTATAGCCAGTAAGTAATGGCAAACGTAACTACAAATACTATGATTGGTACATACCATTGCGGCCTGAGCAGTAAGCTCAGTAAAGCATTGACGGTGGAAATGATCAGTGCTGTAAGGGACGATAATAGCCGGGGACTGAGGTTTTTGGTGTTGAGTACCGACATGGTACTAAATCTACGCCATTTCAAATTTATATCCTACTCCTTTTACCGTTGTTATCAGGTCTATTCCTATCTTCTGCCTTATCTTACGGATGTGCACATCTATGGTGCGGTCGCCAACTATTACGTCGGTACCCCATACGCGTTGCAGTATTTCGTTGCGCAGGAAAACGCGGCCGGGTTTCGATGCCAGTAAGGATAGCAATTCAAATTCTTTTTTAGCCAGCAGTATTTCGCGCCCCTGGTAGGTAACCGTGAATTTGGTTTTATTGATCTCCAGGTCGCCGAAAGATATTTTCTGCTCCTGCTCGTCTTCTTTACGGAAACGGCGCAGTGCGGCGCTGATACGCGTAGCCAGCAATTCGGGCTTTATAGGCTTAGCTATATAGTCGTCGGCACCGGTCTTCAAGCCTTCAATTTCTGAACGCTCGTCACTAAGTGCGGTAAGGAAGATAATAGCTGTCTGTTCAAATTCGGGAAGCTGCCTCAGCTCGCGTATGGTTTGTATGCCATCTTTATTGGGCATCATCACATCAAGCAGTATCAGGTCGGGCCGAAAGTCTTTAGCTTTCCGTATAGCTTCTACGCCATCGCGGGCGGTAGCTATGCTATATCCTTTGTTTTTCAGATTGTAGCTGATGAATTCAACTATATCCGGTTCATCATCTACTATCAGTATTTTGCTTGGTAGCGCTTCCATATTGTGTGCCCTCCTGAAATCGAGTGCAATAATATAACCTCTTATGTTAACTAAAAAGAAAAGGCATATTATGTTTGTGTTAAGCGGGCCCGGCGTATTGCCAGTACTGCTTCTTGCTCTCTTTCCCGGTAAATAAAGATAGTCTATAAAACACAAAAAGCAGCTATTAAGCTGCTCTTGTGTTAGTTGTTTTTGTTATAAACTATTTCAAAGTTACCGAACCGCCACCTATTTTGTAGCCTTCGTTGAACAATTCGATATTGTACTGGCCTTTTTTATAGTCGCTGTCCTGGTTCCAGTCAACAGTTACATCTTTTACCGGTTGTGCCTGTACAAGATCTATTTGTTTCAGCAGCGTGTAGTTTACCGATTCGCCATCGGCATTGGTAGTAACGCCTGAGCCATAAGCTGCATTGCTGAGCACCATTCCGTCGGGGTTGGTAATACGGATGAATATTTCTTTTTTACCGTTTTCAGCAATACGGTTCTCATCAATATCGAACAGTATGCGGAAGACATCTACTCTTTTAGCCTTGCCTGTTTCAACTTCTTTTTTACCGCCACGGCGGAGGTCGAGCGGCGTCATGCGGATATTGGAAGCGTGCAGTACAGCGCCCAGTTTTACTTTTTGCTGTAAGCCTTCGTTAGCTGTTTTGGTAGAATCGCGCTCTTGTGTCAACACCTGGTTCTGGCCTTCCAGTTCAGCAATACGTTCTTCGTAAGTTTTTACTTTCGAGTTCAGTTCGGCTATCAAAGATTTCGCCTTGCCAAGATCGGCTTTGCTGGCGTTCTTGTCTTTTACAATAGCATCTATCTGGCGTTTCAGTTTCGATATTTCGCTGTCCCTGTTGGTCAGTACGCTATCCATCTGGTTGTTTTTCGATACCAGTTCATCGAGGCGTGCGAGGGCGGCGTTATATTCGCCTTCCACAGCCTGGCGCGATGAATCGGAAGAAGCATATTGTACCTCTGCAAGGTCCCTTTGTTCGGCTACCTTGTTACGATTTACGAAAAGATAAATGCAAAGGCCTAGTAAAACGGCGATAATTATCAGGTAAATTGCCGAATTGTTGCGCTTTGGGGCTGGTTGTTGTGGTGCCGGATCAGGCTGATTGAAATTTGGCTGTTCCGGTCTGTTGGTTTCTATACTCATATGTGTTTACATTGATTATTTTCGACTACAAATATAGTTTTTGAATTATAATGGAAGGATTAAAACAAATTCTGTTTCTGGATATAGAAACCGTACCAATACAGGCGGCTTTTAGTTCTTTAACAGAAGGTTTGCAAAAAGAATGGCTGCGTAAAGCCAAGAATATCAAAACAAACAGTACGGAGGAAATACCGCCGGAGGCTTTGTTTACTGAACGCGCGGGCATTTTTTCTGAATTTTCGAAAGTGGTGTGTATAGGTATTGGCAGTTTGCACCAGCAGGAAAATGGCTGGCGTATCAGGCTAAAATCTATTACCCAAAACGATGAAAAAAAATTGTTAAATGAATTTTGTGAAGTGGTAACACGCTTTTCTGCGCACTACCCGGACATGAAATTTTGCGGGCACAATATAAAAGAGTTCGATATTCCCTTCCTGTGCAGGCGTATGCTGATAAACGGATTAGGACTGCCTGATTGCATGCAGCTAAGCGGCAAGAAACCCTGGGAAATAAACCACCTGGATACGCTGGATATGTGGAAGTTTGGTGATTATAAAAACTACACGTCGCTCTCTTTGCTGGCAGAAGTGTTAGGCATACCTTCGCCGAAGGATGACATGGATGGCAGCATGGTAGGCGATGCTTACTGGAAAGATGGCGACCTGCCGCGTATTGGTAAGTACTGCCTGCAGGATGTACTGACATCGGTAAAGGTGTACCTGCGGCTGAAAGGAATAAACGATATAGACCCAGAACCTGTTTTTGTGAACGATACGCTATGAACGCTGAATACAAGAAAATAATACAAACGCTACAAAACAAACAATACGCGCCTGTCTATTTGATAGACGGTGAAGAGCCTTATTATCTTGACCTGATCACTGAACGGTTTGAAAACATACTGCCACCTGAAGAGCGAGACTTTAACCTGATGACGCTGTACGGTAAGGATGCGGAGTGGGCCGATGTAGTGAACGCCTGCAGGCGCTTCCCGATGTTTGCAGACAGGCAGGTGGTGATACTGAAAGATGCGGGGCAGTTGCGCGGCTTTAACGAACTGGCGGGCTATCTTGAAAACCCTGCGCCGACAACTATTTTCCTGATAGAGCACCGGTATAAAAAAGCCGATGGCAGGAGTAAAGTAGTGAAGCTGGCAAAGGAGAAGGGCATACACTATACATCGGACAAGATACGCGATGAGCAGATACCGCAATGGATACAAGCCTATGGTAAAGAAATAGATTTTGCCATTGGCGAACGTGAAGCACAGGTGCTGGCTACATACCTTGGCAATGACCTGCAAAAAATAGCCAACGAAATAGAAAAGGCACGCATCAACGTACCGGGTGAAAAAGTGTTGAGTGCGGAACTGATACAAAAATATATTGGCGTAAGCAGGGAGTATAATGTGTTTGAATTTCCCGAAGCGCTGACAAGTGGCGATAAGGACAAGCTATACCGCATGCTGGCCTACTTTATATCAAATCCCAAATCGGCACCTATGCCTTTGCTGATAGGCTCGTTTTACAGCCACTTCAGCAAAATATACCAGGCGCATTTTCTTGCCGGAAGATCGGATAAGGAAATGGCTGCTGCTTTAGGCACATACCCAAGCCGCGTGCGCGAAATAATAGCCACTGCCAACCGCTGGCCGCTGTCAAGAGTAGAGTACTGTATGATGCTGTTGGGTAAGTATAGCACTATGGCAGTAGGCATAGACAGCGCAGCAAGCGATAGCGAACTGCTGAAGGAAATGGTTGGTAAAATGGATATGGCCTGATATACAGGCTTGTGGTTATTTCTTCAACGGCTTTGCAGCAGTTGTGTTATCTATAAAAATAAGCGCATCAAAATCTTTGCTGAGGGTAATAGGGGTGAAATAATTTTCGTCAACGAAATCATCGGATGCTGTAGCGCCAAACATTCTTGACGTGTATTCTTTTTCGGTGAAAGTTTTCACATCTGCAGGCAATTCGTTTTTGGCGCTTTTATCTTTTGAACTTTGCGTACGGAAGTTTACAATATAGTTACCTTTCGATGCCTGTTTCATAAGCCACTCCATACTGCCTTCTTTAGCGTTGCCCGCAGTAAATTCCTTTAACTTCGTTTTCCCGGTAGTATCGCCATTGTCCATAGCCTGGAAATTACCTTTATTAAACAGGAAACCTATAGCATAATAAGCATTGCCAAAGCTGTTGCGCAGTTGGCTGCCCATTGGGCGCTTCCCCCCATTTACTTCAAATTCAGGGTTTTTGTTGATGTGGCTGTTATGCGCCCAGATAACTATTTTCATCTCAGGGTTAGTTTGCGCAAACCGCTTCAGGTTTGCTGTCATATACCTGTCGCGCAGTTCCAGTTGTTGTGTATGCGGACCATTATTGCCGCGCGATACATAAGCCCCCAGGTATTCGGAAATGGTATTGGTGTATGCTATAGCTTCCTCATATTCATCGCGCGATGAATTTTTAATAAAACTATCCCGGTTGGTTAGTATTGCGCGTTTAAGCGTTGTGAAGTATTTTCTTATTTTAAGTGCGTTGCTATCTTTCATTTGCTTCTGCTCAGCAATGGGGAACAGCGTAAAAAAACTATCGTTTTGCTGTGCAACGGCAGGCGCTACTTTTTTCAGATAGTTTTTAATGTATGCGGTACCGCCACCTAAAGTATTGTACTGTATATCAAAACCAAAAACGTGTACTTTTTTATCGGCCTTAGCGGTAGTATTGTAAGTACGTATCCACTCTATCATATCCAGCACTTCCTGGGTATTCCATGTCCAGAAGCCCTGGCTGGCCAATGCAGCCTGAGCACTTCCTTTACCTGTTAATACATAATCATTAATGTTTTTACACCCGGCATACGATGCTTCGATGGCAAAACCTGTGTAGCCCATTTCCTTTACCAGGAATTCGAGCATACGATGCTTGAATTGAAAAAAATCTTTAGTGCCGTGTGTAGCTTCACCCAGGCCAACATATTTTACATTCTCCAGAATAGGTTTCATCCATTGCAGATCCTGAAAACCGTTGCCGGGAGTTATTGACTTAATAGGATGTGCATTTTTCTCCATCCAGTTGATACCGGCCTGTTGCACTTCCTTTTCCTTTTTTTTCTTTTTAGCATTATCTGCGGCAGAAAGAATGACTATATCTTTTATTTGATAGTTGGCGGGGCGTTCAGCGGCGTCTCGTTTTTTGTTTATATGCTCAACCTGTTCCAGAGAAGAAACTACCAGTTTATAATTACCTTGTTCTTTAGCTTCGAAAGATATTGGCTCGTTGCCATTTTCACCATTGGGCGAATCGAATGTTTGCAGCTGTTTGCCACTTGGGGATATAAGGTCTATTGTAAGATCTTTACCCATTTGTACCAGGGTGCACTCAAAGTAGCCGCCATTTTGTATGGCAACTTTGTAGGTGTTCTTTTCATTGCCTTTTATTTGTTGCTGCAGCTTTTGCCCGGCCATAAGTTCGGTTTGTGCAAAAGAGTTAGCAGCTATTAATAATAGCAAGCAGGAAACAATATACTTCACGATAGAGCAATTTTTAATTAGCCCAATAAAGTTAAGGTTTGCTCCTTATCTTTTTGCAATTGTTCCTTAAGTGCATCTAAAGACGGGAATTTTTCTTCATTGCGAAGGCGGGCTATAAACTCGAGGTTAATAGTTTTGCCATAAATGTCTTCATTGAAATTGAAAAGGTGTGCTTCAATATGCAATTTCAGATCGTTGCTCACCGTTGGGCGTATACCTATATTCAACATCGCGTTATGGTCTATACCATCCACCCATACTTTTACAGCATATACACCATTGGCGGGTATTATCTGGTCTTCGCTAAGCGGTGCCATATTAGCTGTTGGGAAACCAATGGTACGGCCCAGCTGCGCGCCTTTTACCACTTTGCCTTTTATGCTGTAGTTACGGTCAAGCATTTTTGCAGCCTCTTCTACATGCCCTTCCTGCAGGGCTTTGCGTATTTTGGTAGAACTTACAGCAGCTTCTTCTATTAGCTGTGCTGAAATTTCAAAAACCTTGAAGCCCAACCTGTCAGCATTTGCTTTAAGCATGTGTATATTGCCTTTACGATCGTGCCCGAAATGATGATCGTACCCTATAATGATGCTTTCCGGGTGAAAGCGTTTTACCAGGAAATCTTCTATATAAGCTTCGGATGAAAGTGCCGCAAAATCTTTGGTAAAAGGCACCACTACAATATGCTCCACACCTTCATGCTGTATCAATTCTATCTTATCGGCAAGCGGTGTCAGTAATTTCAGCGGCTGCTCGGGGAAAAGCAATTTACGCGGGTGCGGTTCAAACGTAAGTAAAATGCTTTCACCGCCTGTCTCCTTTGCATGTGTTACTAATTGTTGTAAAATAGCTTTATGGCCATGGTGCACACCATCGAACGTGCCTATGGTTATAGCGGCTTTTTTAAAAGCAGGCAGGGAATTTATATCGAAAAAAATAGCCATTGTCAGCTAAGATACAGCAGAGAAACTACTGAATACTCATCAAAATTTCATAAAAACGGAAGGCATCGGTGTAGGTGTTATATAGTGGCACCGGTGCTATGCGTATTACATTAGGCTCGCGCCAATCGGCAATTACACCATTTTCTGTAAGCTTATCAAACACTTCGCGGCCACGCTCATGAAACAGCATTGACAGTTGTGCGCCGCGGCGTTTTACATCGGCCGGTGTTATTATAGTGAATGGCAGGTGCTTTACTTGTTTCAGCAAATACTCCATGTAGCTGGTCAACTTTTCACTTTTTGCGCGCAGCGCCTGCATACCGGCTTTATCGAATATATCGAGCGAGGCATTGTGCGCCACCATATTGAATACAGGAGCATTGCTCATTTGCCAGCTACCTGCATTTTTCTGCGGTATAAAGCCTTTCTCCATTTTAAAACGGTCTTTTTCATCATTGCCCCACCAGCCTGCCAGGCGAAATATGTTTGGATTGTTTACATGCTTATCGTGCACATAAATGCCACCTACGCCGCCGGGGCCCGAGTTAAGGTATTTGTACGAACACCAGCAGGCAAAATCAACATCCCAGTCGTGCAATTGAAGAGGTATGTTACCTATTGCGTGTGCCAGGTCGAAACCGGCATAAGCGCCTGCGCTGTGTGCCGCATCAGTTATTTTTTTCAGGTCGAAGAACTGGCCGGTGTAATAATTAACACCGCCAAACATTACTAGTGCCAGGCTATCTCCTGCATCAGCAATAGCTTTTAAAATGTCTTCTTCTTCTATGATATACTCGCCTTCACGCGGTTTTATTTCAATAATGGCATCATCAGGTTCATAGCCGTACATACGCACCTGTGTTTCCACAGCATATTGATCGGAAGGAAAAGCGCCGGCCTCCATTATTATTTTATACCTGTTGCCTTTTGGCCTGTAGAACGAAAGCATCAGCAAATGCAGGTTTACTGTAAGTGTATTGGCAGCGACTACCTCATTTTTTTGTGCACCTACAATTTTGGCAAGGCGTTCGGTAAACATATTGTGGTAAGAGAACCATGGGTTGCGTGCCCGGAAGTGACCTTCTACGCCATATTTGCCCCAGTCTTCCAGTTCCTGATCGAACAGATAACGCACGCTTTTAGGTTGCAGTCCTAAAGAGTTGCCACAAAAATAATATACATCTTTTCCTTCATGTTGCGGGAACAGAAAGCGTTCGCGGAAGGGAAATAAAATATCTACCTGATCCTGATCGTATGCATAATCGTAAGTGGCTTCAAAAGACATGTATTGCAAATTTTGAGGGCAAAAATAATGGTAACTGGTCAAAAGCTGTTATAAATCAGGGAATACTATTTCAATTGGTTTGGGTTGGCATAATTGTGTTATTGTGGTTGGCGAATACAAAATCACATATAATTATGAAGAAAATTCTTTTATTAGCGATGATGAGTTTGTGCGTAACCGGTGCGTTCGCACAACAAAAAGGCAGGCCGGTGTCTGCAAGCGGTTCAGCTGTAAATGGTAATGTAGGCCTGGGTATAAGGCTGACACCAGACGGTGGTGGTTTTACAGGTAAATTCTTTTTAAACCGATATGTGGCTATAGAAGCCCAACTTAATGCAGGTGGTATTTTCCAGTTTGAAGGTGAAAGCTTTAACGCGGTAGGTTTGGTTGAATACCATATTGCTTTGCCTGACCCATCGTGGCGTATATACTTTGGTGGTGGTTTACACACCGGTGTGTGGGACCGTGGCCGCTACTGGGATGATAATGATAATGTTTGGCGAGATGGCGGCAGGCCGTTATTTGGTATAGATGCCGTAGGCGGTGTAGAATATGCCTTTAAGAAAATACCATTGGGCCTGAGTGCCGATATTAAACCGGCTATCAACTTCGCACCCGATGTTGACTTTTTTCCGCACAACATATTTGGTGTAGCAGCACGCTTCTATTTTTAGCCGAACGGGATATAATATTCACCGATAAAGGGATGATTTAACCGATAAAATGACGGCATTGGCCGTCATTTTATATTTTAGTAAACACACAAACACTACATTTGATTAAAATTACAACACATGAAAAGAGGTTCTTTAGTATTATTAGTATTACTGGGTATAGTGCTTATTGGCGGGTGCATGACCTGCAATTTGCAAAAGACACTTGTGAGTACCGATGAAAACGTGAAGAGCAAGTGGGGCGAAGTACAAAACCAGTATCAACGCCGTGCAGACCTGATACCCAACCTGGTAGCAACGGTGAAAGGCGCTGCCAACTTTGAACAAAAGACACTTACTGACGTTATTAATGCCCGTGCAAAGGCAACTTCCATACAAGTGAACCCCGACCAGCTGACACCCGAAAAGCTGCGTGAATTTCAAAGCGCGCAAGGCGAACTGAGCCAGGCATTGGGCAGGCTGATGGTAGTGAGTGAAAGATACCCCGAACTGAAGGCCAACCAGAACTTTTTAGCTTTGCAAGACCAGCTGGAAGGCACTGAAAACCGTATTACTGTAGCGCGTAAAAATTACAACGACGCTGTGCAGGAATACAATACCAAGCTGCGTACCTTCCCTAATAATATATTCGGAGGCATGATGGGCTTTCAGCAAAAAGGTATGTTCCAGGCAGATGCTGGTGCACAGAAAGCACCTACAGTACAGTTCTAAAAAATATTAACCATGGCATTTTGGAATAGAAAGCCACTACTTGACCCTGATGTGCAGGAGCAGGTAGTGGCCTGCATTCGCGAGGCGGAAAATAAAACAACAGGCGAGCTGCGTGTGTTTGTTGAAGGCCATTGCAGCTATATGAACCCAATGGACAGGGCCTGGGAGCTATTTGAGCAACTGGGTATGCGCGAAACCGAAAGGCGGAATGCGGTATTGGTTTACCTGGCTATGAAGGATAAGCAATTTGCCATAGTAGGCGATGAGCAGATATATATAAAAGCGGGAGGCGCACAGTTTTGGGAAGGAGCAGCGGAACACCTTAAAAATTATTTAAGAAACGGACAAATTAAGGAGGGTCTTTGTATCTGTATTACCGAATTGGGAACAGCATTAGCAAAATACTTCCCTTACGACCCAACAATAACTAAAAACGAATTACCTGACGAAATAGTATTTGGTAAATGATAGCGAACGTAAAAAAGTTGTGGTTGAAAAGCATAGGACTGGTGGTTTTACTGCTGGCAGGCTTTGCCGTGCATGCATCTGACAAAGATTTCCCGACGAGGCCGGAACCGCCTATGCTGGTGAATGATTTTGCAGGTATGCTAAGCACTGCTGAAGAAGCACAACTGGAACGTAAGCTGGAAGACTATGCACGTAATAGTTCAACACAAATAACGATTGTTACAATAAAAAATTTGGGCGGTTATGAAGTGGCCCAATATACATTTGAGCTGGGCAACCGCTGGGGTATAGGGCAGAAGGATAAAGACAATGGTGTGCTGATACTTACTTCATTAGAAGACAGAAAAGGATGGATAGCCGTAGGCTATGGCCTGGAAGGCAGATTGACAGATGCGCTGACCGGGCGTATATACCGCAATGAAATAGTGCCCCGCTTTAAAGAGGGCGACTATTATGGTGGGTTTGATAAAGCAGCGGATGCTGTAATAGCCGCAACAAAAGGTGAATATACAGCCGATAAAAAAGATGCAGACAATAAGGGTAAGTTCCCTGCGGCCGTTATCATCATTATAGTTGTTATTATATACCTCATCATTAGCCGCAGAGGCGGCGGTGGCGGTGGTGGCTACATGAGCCGCAGGGGTAGCCGCGGTTTTGGCGAAGGTTTTTTACTGGGCAGCATACTAAACAATATAGGCCGTGGCGGCGGCAGCAGCGGAGGCTGGGGTGGAGGTAGTGGCGGTGGCGGCGGCTTTGGTGGTTTTGGAGGAGGAAGCTTTGGTGGCGGTGGTGCAGGTGGCAGTTGGTAATATAATTGTCATTAATAATTAAATAACTTCCGGTGTAGGAAGATACTATTAGATTTAAGGAATCGTTATAGTATAAACCAACACCACCCTATGCAGGCAAGGCTACTTGTATTGCTGTTATTTATTTTTTCTTTTTTACAGAAGGCAGCGGCCCAGAAACCTGTATGGGTCAATCAATTATCGAACAGTGGCGATGTAGATGCACGTAGTATAGCAGTAGCCCCTAATGGTAATATATACCTTACAGGCAGCTTTACCGGCAGTATTGATATAGACCCGTCTTTAGGCACTTACAATCTTTACAGCAATGGTGACCGCGATATATTCCTTGCCTGCTATCGCAGCGATGGTAGCTTTATATGGGGTTTTTCTTTAGGTGGTGGCGGTAACGACATTGTGAATAATGTTACTGCCGATAAAAACAGTGATCCAATTATCGTAGGACAATTCAGGGAACAGAACGTGGATTTTGACCCCGGTGCAGGTGTGCCACATTACTTACATGCGCGAGGAAATACTGATGGATTTGTTGCAAAGTATTCTACAACAGGCGGCTGGCAATGGGCCTATAATCTTGGTGGTAATACTGAGTATGATGATATGCAATCGGTAGCAACCGATGAAGCAGCGAATGTATATATAGGAGGCAATTTTCATGGTACTATGGATATTGATCCTAATGCAAGCAATATTGTTAACCTGAACAGCGCTAACGGCACAGGTTGCCTGATAAAGTACGATGGTGGCGGCCAGCTATTGTGGGGCTTTACGTTTGGTGGTGGTGGTTTGAGCGGCATTGATAATACGGTTTGGGGTATGAAATATGGCAACGATGGTTATGTGTACCTGGCAGGTTGTTTTCAGGGCAACGGCGATTTTGATCCTTCTTCCTCTTCAGCAATACTTACAGCTAATAATACTGATGGCTACATATCCAAATACGATAAAGACGGACATTACCAGTTTGCAAAAGCCATTACCGGAAATAATGGAGAGCAGCTACTGGATATTGCGCTTGATGCAGATAAGAATATTTATGTAACCGGCTATACCGAAAGTGAAAAAGTGAATTTCAGTTCATCGTTTTCTATTAATGGGCCTAATGGCGCAAACGGGCAGCAGGATATTATTTATGCCAGATACGATAACGTAGGGAATCTTCAATGGGCCAATATAAATGGTAATGATCAAAATGATGTAGGCTGGGGTGTAACTGTAGCTAATGGCTATTTATATACAACCGGTTATTTTCAAAAAACAATAGAAGTAGGCTCGGGTACTATTACGCAAACACTTACAGGTGCAGGCCGAAATGATATATTGCTGAGCAAGTATGACCTGGATGGAAAGCTGATATGTGCATTTGCATTAGGCGATACGCTACATGATAATGGCCGGAAAATAACTGCAGATGCAGGAGGTGATATATTAGTGTGTGGGTATGTATCGCCAGGTACAGTTGATTTTGACCCTGCTGCCGGCGTTAATAATATAAGCAGTGCCGGCCTTACAGATGGTTTCCTGGTAAAATATAAATGGAACGTAGCAGGTGCGCCTGATGGTTATCTTATTGGCGATAGTGTTTGCGAAGGCAGCACTGCGTATGTGAAATTTATTGCCACAGCGGGTTCAGGGCCATTCGATATACAATACAGCGATGGTACGAACACCTATATAGTAAAAGGGCTTGAGAACGGGCAGAAGTTTCCGCTACAAGGCACGGTATCTAAGAATACTGTTTATACACTTACATACATAAAGTCCGCAGGGTTATGCGTACCTATAACTGAGCCGGGTACACCGGTACAAATTACGGTGTTGCCAAGGCCGTATGTATTTGCTGGTAATGATACAAGTGTATGCCCCGGTGCAAACATACAATTGCATGGTGCCGGTGATGGCCTGATAAAGTGGTATCCTGCTGAAGGTTTATCGAATACAAACATACCAGACCCACTTATCACCATTCGGGATACCACAACGAAATATTTAACAGTCACAAACCAGTATGGTTGTACTGATACCGATGATGTGGTTATTTCTGTTATTGGTTTTAAACCTGTAACTGCTGAAACTGTTTATTTATGTTTTGGCAGTTCAACACAGCTATTTGTAACAGGCGGTGGCGACCAGTTCTTATGGTCGCCGACAGATTCTCTTTATCCTGCTGATGTTGCTTATCCTTACGTTTGGTGCAAAACAAATAAGCATTATACCGTTGTTGTAAGCGATACAAAATGCAATAGGGATACCACACTGTCTGTTGATGTACTTATCAATCCGTTACCTGAAATAATTGTTGATGTAAAAGATATTGATTGCGGTTTGCCGCGTGGACAGTTAATAGCACATGGGGCGGTATCGTACAGATGGCAACCTGCAACAGGGTTGAGTAGTGATACTTCTGCTGCACCTATAGTAGATGTTGATGCTGCTACAGGCTATATAGTAACAGGCGTAGATGCAAATGGGTGTGCAGATACTACAAGTGCAACACTAAAAGTATTTGAAGGTAAAGGACGTTTATTTGCACCCGATGCATTTACACCCAATACCGACGGTAAGAATGATAAATACAGGGTAAGGATACCGGGGGATATATACCGGTATGAATTGCGCATATACAATAGGTGGGGGCAGCAAGTGTACAAAGGACTAGACCCCAATAATGGTTGGGATGGCATATTTATGGGGTACGAAGCGCCCATAGGTACATATTACTATTATTACAAAGCGGTATCGAGTATATGTAATGAGCTTGAAGGGCAAGGTGATCTGCAACTTATACGCTGATGGCATAACTTAATTATATTTAGCGCAGTTATGCATGTAACCAAGAATTTTCTGGTAGAAGGAGCTGATGGAAAGCCAATGGCTACTGATATATTTTATTTGAATACCCGAGTAGCTAAACCCGTCATCATTTATTCGCATGGGTTTAATGGCTTTAAAGATTGGGGTAATTTTGATCTCATAGCTTCGCAATTTGCCTCTCAGGGCTTTGTTTTCGTCAAGTTCAATTTCTCCCACAACGGCACCTCGCCAGCGCATCCCGAAGACTTTACAGACCTTGAATCTTATTCGGAGAACAACTACACAAAAGAACTGGAAGACCTGGGTAAGGTCATAACCTGGGTTTCAGCCCCGGACAATGAGCATGCTGGTCATCTTGATACAAACAGAATATACTTAATAGGGCATAGTATGGGCGGCGGTATATCGATATTAAAAGCAGCGGAAGACAGACGCGTGAAAGCTCTGGTAACCTGGGCCTCAATAAGTGAATGCCGTACGCCCTGGGGTAGCTGGCCTTCTGAAAAAATAAAAGAATGGATAGATAAAGGTGTGCAATATGTGCGGAATAGCCGTACAGGACAAGATATGCCGTTGAAATATCAATTGTTTGACGACTACCAGTTCAATAAACAGCGCCTAGATATAGAACGGGCAATAAAACAGCTCGAGGTTCCGTTATTGATATGTCACGGTTTAAGCGATACATCGTTAAGTGTAGATAAAGCATACAAACTGCACGAATGGAAACCGGAAGCAGAGTTGTTTCTGGTAGATTCAGACCATGTATTTGGTAGAAAGCACCCCTGGACTGCAGCGACGCTACCCGATGCTATGCAAATGATAGTAATCAGGACAATTGATTTTTTGGAAAAAGTGTAATCATTTCAATACTTCCGCTGTTTAAATATGATATGTATTATATTTAGTTATATCATTATAACAACTAACTATTAACAAATAAAGTTCTATCTTCATCGCATACCAAATATCAAATCGAACAGTGCAGACTGCAATAACAAAAAAACAAATAGTAAAATTTGCGCCTAAGGGTGAGGAAAGTTTTTATGACGCCATTAAAAAAGACGTCGAAGAGTATTTTGCTAATAACCATCTTAGCAAACACGCCAATACTACGATGAAGATAAAAACCATCGTTATGGTATCTCTTTATTTTGTTCCGTTTGCAGTTATATTAAGTGGCCTTGGCGCTGTTAGCCCATGGCTTTTTTACGGTTTGTGGATAACAATGGGTATAGGTATAGTAGGAATTGGTGCATCCGTAATGCACGATTCTAACCATGGGGCCTATTCCGAGAATGGCAATGTAAATAAAGCGTTGGGTGCTTTGCTAAACCTGATAGGTGGCTACGACCAAAACTGGAAAATACAACACAACATACTACACCATACTTATACCAACCTTGATGGTTTGGATGAGGATATAGAAGGTACTGTACTTATACGTATGTCTCCGCACAGGCCTCTGTGGCGTATCCATAAATACCAGCATATTTATTCATGGTTCCTGTATTCTTTGATGAATGTGATGTGGGTATTTGTAAAAGATTACAAACTGATCTTCCGTTATCATAAAAACGATCTTTTACGCAAGCAAAAGCTAACCCTGAGAAAGGCGCTTATAGAAGTAACGGTTATCAAGTCGTTATACCTTATTGTTACACTTGGTGTGCCGTTGCTGGTTTCGGGCATGGAAGTGTACCAGGTGTTGCTGGGCTTCCTGTTCATGCACATGGTAGCAGGGCTTTCATTAGCTTGTATATTTCAGCCGGCGCACGTTATGGAAACATCTGGCTTTGAACAACCTTCTGACGAAATGAAAATGGAAAATAGCTGGGCCGTTCATCAGCTATTGAATACTACCAATTTTGCGCCTAATAGCACTATAACTTCATGGTTTATTGGTGGGTTGAATTACCAGATAGAACACCACTTGTTCCCTCAAATATGTCACGTACATTATCCTGAGCTGTCGAAAATAGTAAGGAAAGCTGCTGAAGAGCGCGGCTTACCATACAACGTGCAGCCTACGGTAATGAAAGCATTGCTGGGGCATGCAAACATGTTGCGTGTATTAGGTAGCCAACGCCTTTTTGAAAAGGCATATCCCGGCGTATTGGTTGCCAGCTAGGTTTCACTGACATTTATCAGCCCGAATTGCTTGGAGTGGGTAATGGCTTCTGCACTATGCTTGAAATAGCATACTTCAGTGTTCATAGCTCTTATACTCTGTGCTATTTCTTCAATAGGTTGTTTACGGCTTTTGCGTACATGCCTTAGGTACACACAAACTATTCTACCGGGAAAAGTCTCCACTATTGATTTGTATATATAGGGATCTTGCTGTGTGTCATCGCCCAGCAGTACAAATTTTCTATGTGGAAACTCTTTGAGTAAACGGGCAATACGCATGAACTTACCTGAGTGCTTGCCCTGGCCGGTGGACAAGAGTTGATGCCATTGTTTTAGCTGGCTAAGCAGGAAAACGCCTTCAGGCAGTTCGTAGCTGCGGCAAAATTCTTTCAGGTATTCGTAAAGGTTCCATTCGCTGCTGGAAACAAAAAAGAATGGATTTTGCGTGTCGTTCGCAGCAGTAGAGTTAGCTAATAACTGGTAGTGTTTTACCACGCCTTCAAAAGGCCTTCGTGTACGTGCATTCTTGGTTAGCATCACATATAACCGTTTACGCCATTTGGATGAGTGTGATATCAGGAACGTATCATCAATATCGGATACGTATGCATACTGGGTCATATAAGGCACCATTATCTTCCCCTCTCCCTTTAGGCGCAGTCCCTTATCGGTTATTGCCGTTACCTCAATATTAGTCCAGCCTTTTTCAAGAGGTACTTCCGATTTCCACTCCAGTTTAAAAAAGCCATCAGTATCAGTAGTTGTTTCTATTAGTTGATGATGCCATTGCAACTGTACTTTTACGCCGGAATAAGGCTTGGGCAGAAACAAACGGATTAACGATACTGTATTGCTGATAAAATTTTTTCTGTAGGTGCGTTTGGGTAACGGCGACCGTTTGAATACATGTCCGTAAACCAATAGCATATCTTCATCGCCATAGCCATGATATACCTTAACTGCAGGTTGCGGATGCATTCTCATCCAGTAACTTAATTTATTACGGATATGTTGATAAAAGTTATCGGGCATGGTTACTCCTGAGCTGGTCTGCTTTTTATAATACCTTTAATGAAACTAAATAATAACGTGCCAGATAAAGATCGGTTGAAAATTCTTTTTGTTTTAAACCCAATATCAGGTGGCGTGCCTAAAACGGAAATAGAATCATTTATTAGCGGATATGCAAAAGCTAATAATATTGAGTATGAAACCTTCCATACAACAGGCAGCCACGATAAAGAATCGGTAAAACACTGGGTAAATAGCATACAACCCGACAGGGTAGTAGCAGTAGGTGGAGATGGCACACTAAAGCTGGTTGCAGAGGTATTACTGGGCACTAACATCCCTATCGGCATTATACCCGCCGGTTCGGCTAATGGTATGGCCAGGGAGCTGCAATTGCCCCTTGACCCTAATGAATGTATGGATGCTATTGTAAAAGGCAATACTGACCGCATAGATGTAATTGTTATCAATAATACAGATATATGCCTTCACCTGAGCGATATTGGTATGAACGCCCAGCTGGTAAAGTATTTTGAAGAAGGCGGGCTAAGAGGCAAGCTGGGGTATGCACGGGGTGTATTCAGAATGCTTTTGAAACGAACACTTTTACAAGTGCGCATAAATGATAAGCATAAAGAAGTAGAGCGCAATGCTTTTATGGTAGTACTTGCCAATGCACGTATGTATGGTACGGGCGCTATGATAAACCCTGCCGGCGACTTGCGTGATGGTACTTTTGAAGTGATAGTTATACGCAGGTTAACCATTATTGCCCTCATCAAGATGTTTTTCCGGAAAGAGCGCTTCAGTAGCCGATATATCGAGATTATTCCTGCGCAGTCGGTGTATATACATGTAAAGAAAAAGGCGTATTTCCAGGTAGATGGTGAATACAAAGGAAAAACCAGGGCTATTCATGCAGAAATAAGACAACAATCCTTATGCCTTATTAAGCTATAATAATTAAGTATTGTGTAATAGGTCAGTGTGCCTCTGCGTATATGGTGGTACAAATTTTTATAGTATAGTGCAAGACCTGTTTATTATACAATTTATGATATATCCGTATGCGGAACTAAGTTATATAGCTGCCCCGAAAGTATATGGGGTATTAGCTACACAATTTATACCTGCAGGATAACACTATTGTTTCAGACACGGCGAGAGATTGAATGATATTACCACTAAAATAAAGAGCATGATAAAGAAACTATCGTTTTTTATTGCCTTGCTATTTTGCATGGCAAACAATAGCTACGCACAAAGCTGCTGTTCGCAGCACGGTGCTACCTGGCAAGCTATGGCGTTGAATACAGATTTTAAAGAAGCGCATTTACCGCCGGACCCCCTTGACTATACTCCCCCTGAAAATGCGGGGATGATACAATTTGAAACCCAACAGGCAGGTGCGCATGGAATGGCCTATTATATACCATCCGATCAGCCTACAAGTAAAGTGCTTATTGTATTTCATGAATGGTGGGGACTGAACGACTATATAAAAAGAGAAGCCGAGAACTGGCAAAAAATGCTGGGCAATGTAGATGTATATGCTGTTGATCTGTTTGACGGCAAAGTAGCCGATAGCCCTGCATTGGCCAGTAAAATATCATCGGAGATGGATACTAAAAGAGCTGAAACAATAATTAAGGGCTTGCTAAGCCATATAGGTAAAGATAAACAAATAGCCACCCTTGGCTGGTGTTTTGGTGGGGCCTGGGCGTTTACCGCAGGTGTATTGGCCGGCAATAATTCGGTAGGTATTGTAGACTATTATGGCTTTCCTGAAAAAGAAGAGAAAAACATAAAACCTTTGCAAAGCGATGTACTTTATATCTATGCAACAAAAGATAAATTTATAACAGCTAACCTTGTTGCCGATTTTCAAAAGCAAGTAGAAGCCACCGGACATAAATTCACCATGCATTCTTTCGATGCTGTGCACGCGTTTGCAAACCCAAGCAACCCCAAGCACGATGCGTTGGCTGCTAAACAGGCGGAGCAGTTTGCTAAGAAATTTCTCATGGAAAAATTACAATTGAATTAGCGGCGGTATAACGATGTTATTAAAGATGCCCTGGTTTATCGCCGGGGCATCTTTGTTTTTTGTAGGTTTTGACAAAAAGATAGTCTCTTGCACTTGCCGGTTTGATAACTGCGTTATTATTGCCATATTTGGCCTTATGAAATACCGTATTGGTGCCCTTACTACAACCCGTGCTGTCGCAGCACTTATGGTTGTTATATTCCATTATGGTTGTAATGTTTTCCCCTTCAATTTGCAAGAACATTTCTTTAGGCAGGGAAATATAGCTGTTGGTTATTTCTTTGTTTTATCGGGCTTTGTTCTGTACCTGTCCTATGCCGATAAGGGAGTAACCTATAAAGATTTTATAGTAAGGCGATTGGCACGTATATGGCCATTATATGTTTTTGCTATTCTGTTAGCTTCGGTGTATCCCTTGTATAAATATTATATTGAATCGTTGCAGCCAGAGCCGCATTTTGGTATGTCGCTTTTTCTAAACATCACGCTGCTACAGGCGTATATACCCGGCTATGCACTTACTGTCAATTCGCCGGGATGGTCATTATCTGTCGAAATGTTTTTCTACCTCCTGTTTCCTCTTTTGCTGTACTTCGGAAAAAAGAAAGCAAAGGTTTTTCTTGTGGTAACTATTATCGTCTATATATTATCTCAACTGGCGCATATTTACCTGATAAAAAGCCTGCAACCACAATACCCTTCGCCACAGCACGATTTAGTGTATTACCAGCCTGTGTTTCATTTAAGCCAGTTTATGATAGGTATGTGCGGGGCTATGTTTTTGAAAAAGGAAAAGCTAAACCATGCGGGTTTATTATCGTTAATGTATGCTGTGTTGGTTGTAGTTTGTATTAACAACGCACCTGCCGGTATCAGTTTGCACAATGGGTTGTTAGCCCCGTTGTTTCTTATGCTGATATTATCAATAGCGTCGCTGCAGCAAACTGTTTTGACCTGGCGGCCGCTGGTTTTTTTGGGCGAAATAAGTTTTGGTATTTATATACTGCAGGAACCATTACATTTCTATTTTATGAAGTGGAATATGGCATGGGGGCATTTGCAGGAAGCATATGCTTTTTACCTTTATCTATGCCTGCTTATTTTGCTGGCTATAGCATGTTACTATGTCATAGAACTGCCTCTGAGACGGCTTATTACCCGTCAGGCGCTGTAATTACCGATTGAAACATATCACCTATAATTTTAATTTTGAATGCCGTATCTTCGGCGTTCTTATTTAATTCTATTTTTAAGTTAATATGAAAAAACTTGTACAGTTCAGTTTCATGCTACTGGCAATGTTGCCTGCATTTGCACAAACCACTAAAGCAGATGCCGGTAAAAATCGCATGGATATTGTTATTGAACGTGAGAAAGAACAAAAGGATTTTAAACCTGTAAGCGGTTTGTGGTATAACGATGATGCATTCGATAAATCGCTTGCCGAATCTCAACTGCACCAATGGCAGGCACTGACCCTGAACACAAACGGCCTTAAAAATATCATGGCTGAAAAAAGGCCGGCCATTACACTTACTGTACCCGGATTGCACGGCACCAGCTATCAGCTTGAGTTGATACGTTTCGATTTCTTTTCAAAAGATTTTAAAGTAAGAACGATTGCAAGTGGTACCGCGTTTGATTTTGGCTATACACCCGGCGTATATTACAGGGGTGTTGTAAAAGGTCATAATGGCTCTATCGCTTCCGTGTCATTCTTCGATAATGAAGTATATGCAATTTTTTCAATGCCTGATGAGCCCGGCAATTTCATGATAACGCCCAACAGCCTGTTGGCAAAAAAAGATGGCATACACTATTTGCTGTACAACGATATAGATGCAAAGAATCCTCGCCAATCGGCTGGCTGTGCTACCGATAAGCTACCTGTTATCAATACACCCCAGCTTGGCAGCCAGAAAAATATATACAGTACCTGTAAAGATGTAGAGCAGTACCTGGTAATAGACTATGGCACTTATATACGCGAAGGTGGTAATGCAGCAGCTGTAACCTCGCTCACGAATTATATAACTGCTGTGTACAATATGCTGGCTACGCTTTATCGCAATGATGGTATTTACACCAGTATTAAACTGATAGATGTAAATACTACAACAGATGCATACCAGGCTTTGGCCGATGATTCTGGTGATTGGCTGACAGCTTTTGGTGATGAAACACAAACTAATATGCAAGGTGCCGACCTGGCAATGCTGATAACTAATAAAAATGCAGGTATGGGCGGTATTGCCTGGTTGGGTGTTTTATGCAGCTCATATAACTCTCAGTGGAGTTCCGGTCCTTATGCATTTGCAGATATTGATGGCGATTTTAATGCTTCTACGTTACCATCATTTCATTGGGATATAGAAGTGATGACACATGAAATGGGGCATAACCTTGGCTCTCCACACACGCACGCTTGTTTTTGGAACGGGAATAATACCAATATAGATGGTTGCGCACCAACTGCCAATTCAGCTTATAGCGAGGGAACATGCCCTATTGGCCCAGTGCCTACGGCAGCTGTTGGCGGCAGTATTATGAGCTATTGCCATTTGCTTAGTGGTGTAGGTATCAAATTCGCTAATGGCTTCGGCCCTCAGCCTGCTCAATTGATAAGAGATGAGATCAATAACTCCAGTTGTGCAACGGCTTACATAGCAAGCAAACCTGTCAATGTATCTGATTCTTTAATTATCGCTAACCGTGAGTGTGAAGACGATCTTGGTGTTACTTATTATTGGAATGATAATAATAGCATGGATGAGGGCGATGATATAATAGCGCTGTCAATAAAGAAAAACGGTAATGATATTTATAACCTCGATAGTCCTGTATCAAAATTTGATGTAAGGGTAGCCACGGGCGTAAAGTATGGATCAGGAAAAACAGATACTGTAAAGGTTCTTTCAACTGTGCCTAATTTGAAACTGTACAATGTTGCATCGGCGCGCTATTGGAAAATAACAGCTAAACAACCCACTACCAATGTTGAGGTGATGTTCCCGTTCACAAAAAAAGATCTGCAGGATATAGATGCCGGTGTACCAGGTAATGCCCTTGCCATTACGGATCTTTTAATGTACCAGGTTAACAGGAATATTTATCCTGCCGCAAGTGGTGGCTTACCGGGTGCATCGGCGCTCGATATAACCTATTATACAAACAATACAGTAGTTGGCCCGTCGCAGTGGTCTGTAGATGTCAGGACTGACACCTTTATTGCACATACGCTTACCAAAAATTTATATGGTGGTGCCATGTTCTACAGCTTTACACACCCTGTATCGGTAAGCAATGTAAATTCCGGCCCGGCTACTATTCATTTTTACCCCAATCCTACTTCAACCGCATGGACGGTATGGATACCTGCAGAGGCGGGTAATGCTATGCTGAATTTATATTCGGTGGATGGAAGGCAAGTTGGCAAACAAATGCTGAAAGAAGGCGAACTAAACATAGTTAGTGCACAGGCGTTAACTGCCGGGGTATATTACTATCGTGTAGTGGCAGGTGCACAAACCTTTACGGGGGCAATTAAAAAACAATAAAAGTTTTGTTGCTTTATAACTGAAAATCTTCTTAATCTTGCAGTATGAACATGATGCCTAAACAGACCCATAAATGTCGTCGCTATTTAATTGTAGCGGAGGGTAGTGTATCATAGTAATAATCTGAAATTAGAAAATGAACAATATTGCCCTCCGGTTTTCCGGGGGGCTTTTTTTATGATAACAATATAAAACAAACAGAAAAATGGAGCTGATCAACAAAAAGATCTGCATGGCCAAGGACATAGGCATACACGGCAATTTATTTGGTGGTACACTTATGGCCTGGATCGATGAATCTGCTGCTGCTTATGCAACAGAATATTGCTCAACACCCAACATGGTAACACTTAGGGTGGGTGAGCTACTCTTTAAAAAGCCAATAAAGGCAGGCAACCACATTCGCATATATGGCTCGGTTGCCAACCTGGGCCGCACATCTATAAGCCTGGATGTGGAAGTGCGTAAATATAACCTGTACAGTGGTGAGGAAACAGTGGTGTGTACTACCTCTATTACATTTGTACGCATTGATGACGATGGTAACCCTACCGCCATAGGCGAATCGGTGCGGAGACGGCATAAAGTAGTAGCACCCTTAGCTGCTACCTTAAGTGATTAAATAATAATGGCGGTGAATATTCACCGCCATATTTTTATATATTGAGTTGTTGAAGTTGTACGCTTACCAGCCATCACCATCCAGCATATTGCCAAGTCCACCCAAAATGCTCCCTTCTTCTTTGCGTTTGTATGTGCCATAAGAAAGCACACGGCTTGCCAGGCGGCTTATGGGTAGTGTTTGTATCCAAACCGTACCGGGGCCGCGTAGCGTAGCAAAGAATACGCCTTCGCCACCAAATAAAGTGTTTTTTATGCCGCCTATAAACTGTATATCATAGTTTACAGTATTTGTAAATGCTACTATACAACCTGTATCAATCTTCAGCAGTTCGCCGGGTTGCAGTTGTCTTTCTAATACATGGCCCCCGGCATGTACAAATGCCTGTCCGTCGCCTTCCAGTTTTTCCATAATAAAGCCCTCTCCACCAAACAGGCCTGTACCCAGCTTGCGCTGAAATTCAATACCAATAGATACGCCTTTAGCTGCGCATAAAAAAGCATCTTTCTGGCAAATGATCTTGTGGCCTAGTTGCTGAAGATCGAGCGGGATTATTTTGCCGGGATAAGGTGATGCGAAGGAAACACGTTTTTTGCCCTGTCCAACATTGGTATAGGTGGTCATGAACAAGCTTTCGCCTACAAGCAGGCGTTTGCCCGCCGAAAATAATTTACCCACGATGCCCGTATTTTGCTGATGGCTGCCATCGCCAAAGATGGTATCCATCTGTATACCATCGTCCATCATCATAAAGCTTCCCGATTCTGCTATGGCAGTTTCCTGCGGATCCAGTTCTATTTCCACATACTGCATTTCTTCACCGAAAATGCGATAGTCTATTTCATGATTATTGCGCATAGTTGCATGTTTTTTCAGTATTCAAAACTAAAAACATATCTGCAAATAGCCTTACTGTTCACCGTCAAAATCGCAATATTCGCCGTCGGTATATTTAGGGTGAGCAGCAATCCTTTTAAATAAGCAAACCAAAGGTTAAAAAGCGGGCAATTTAAAATCAGTTCCGCTTTTTTGTAGTAATTTACTGCCTCAATCAAGTTTTTATTCTCAAGATGGAAAATCAAGATCAGAACCAATTTGCACAGTACACTGTACTAGAAAGTGGCGCTGCTAAACCAATGGCCAAAACCTTTATGGCCAATGTGTTTTTATGGATGTTTGCTGCCCTAGGCATATCGGCATTTTTTGCTTACCTGTTTGCAAGTACACCTTCATTATTGCAATATCTTATAAATGCACAAGGCACTGGCCTTAGCATATTTGGCTGGGTGGCAATGTTATCGCCCTTAGCTTTTGTACTATTATTATCAGCAGGTATCAGTCGCTTTTCATACCCGGTACTTATTGGCTTGTTTGTAATATTCTCAACCCTTATGGGTATCAGCCTTAGCTTTATATTGCTGGTATATACGGCAAGTTCTATTATAGGCTGCTTCGCAGCTGCTTCAGTAATGTTCGGAGTTATGGCCGTTATGGGCTACACAACCAACAAAGACCTGACAGGCTTTGGCCGTATTATGATGATGGGCCTTATTGGTATCATTGTGGCATCTATCATCAACTGGTTTCTGAAAAGCTCTCAGCTGGAATATATTGTAAGTATAATAGGTGTTATGGTATTTACCGGCCTTACAGCTTACGATGTGCAAAGACTGAAACGTATTGGCGAAGGCATGGAATACGAGGGCGTAGGTGCTACCGATCTTAAAAAGACATCGATATTGGGTGCCTTAACCTTGTATCTCGATTTTATTAACCTGTTCCTGATGTTATTAAGACTATTTGGTGGCAGAAGGGATTAGGGTTTTTAAACATATACGTGATTGTAAGCCGGGCCATCCCGGCTTTCTTTATGGCTAAATAGTTCAAATTCAGGGATGGTTTTAAATTTCGTATCTTCGGGCGTTAATTTTTATTATTTTTAGCAGATTCGGTGACGAACAGTACATGTAGCAGATAGGTAAAACCGATAGGTTTTTAAAGAAAGAAGTACTGTAGCGTCGCTGTCATTATAAATATATTATATAGATGGGATGTGGCAATTGTGGGTCTGGCGCTAGCGGAAAACCCGGCGGTTGTAAAGGAAATGGTGGATGTAGTACCGGTGGATGCAACAGAATGAATGTTTTCGATTGGCTGAGCGCGCTGCCCCTGCACGATAGTGCAAAACCTTACCCGGTAATAGAAGTAACTTTTAATAAAGGTAGCAGAAAGGATTTTTACCGTAACAACACAGGCCTGATACTGGAAAAAGGCGAATGGATAGCCGTAGAAGGTATCAGTGGTTTTGATGTTGGACAGGTAAGCCTGACGGGTGAACTGGTAAAGCTCCAGATGAAGAAACACGGCATGGCCGATGATCCGCAGATGAAGCGGGTACTACGCCAGGCTACTGATGAGGATATGGAAGCCTACGGCAGGCAAAAAGACCGGGAACCGGAATTGCTGACCCGCTCGCGCGCTATAGCCCGTAATCTTAATCTTGAAATGAAGCTCTGCGAAGTAGAGTTGCAGGCCGATGGTAAGAAAGCTACTTTTTTCTATACTGCTGAACAGCGTGTTGACTTTCGCGAGCTGATAAAGCTATATGCGGGCGACTTTAAAGTAAAGGTGGAAATGCGCCAGATAGGTGCCCGCCAGGAAAGCGGTAAAGTAGGGGGCATTGGTTCTTGCGGCCGTGAATTATGCTGCAGCACCTGGCTTACCGATTTTAAATCGGTAAATACTACGGCAGCGCGTTACCAGAATCTTTCTATTAATCAAACCAAGCTCAGTGGCCAGTGTGGCCGCCTGAAGTGTTGCCTTAACTATGAGCTGGATACCTATATGGATGCATTGAGGGTATTCCCCGATAGTGCAGATGTATTGGAAACAGTAAAAGGCAGGGCAACCCTGCAAAAAAGGGATATCTTCAAAAACCTGATGTGGTATAGCTATTCTGATAGCAATAAGCAATACCCGATGACCATAGTGAGGGTTAAGGAAATACTAAAGCAAAATAAGGAAGGTATTAAGCCCGATGAACTGCAGCCGGTAGAGCTGGAATTAAGCAGCAATAAAGCGGGTGTAAAGGTAGATGTTGGTTTTGTGAATGACGTAGGCCAGATAAGCCTGAAAGCACTTGAAAAAGGTGGCAACAAAAAACGTGGCGGTGGGCCTAATAAAGGAAGCAATCGACCACAGCAACAGGCCAATCCTCAGCAAGGTGTTCCAAAGCAAGCGCGCCCTCAACAACAAGGCGAAGCTAAAGCCGGACAGCCTCAGCAACCACGTCCACAGCAAAGCAGGCAACAAGGGAGCCGCCCTCAAAAGCAAGCAGGTGAAGGACAACAACGCCCGCAAGGCAACCGTCCTCAAAGACAAGCAAGCGAAGGGCAGCCACCGCAACGTCCGCAAGGAAATCGACCTCAACAAGGTAATAGGCCTAACCGTCCTCAAAATAATGACAGACCACCGA
Source organism: uncultured Sphingobacteriales bacterium (assembly GCA_946479435.1). The sequence continues at coordinate 26,490 of CAMLFX010000035.1, forward strand.
GGGAGCAGCAACCTCCTCAGTAACAAGGATAAAATAGAAATCCCCGCATATTGCGGGGATTTCTATTTTAGTTATACTTTGTTGCTAACCCATAGTAGAAGTAGGGAATTTTTTGCGTGCTTAGTGAGTGTTTTTTACAATTATATACAGAAATGAAGTTTCCCCTCGCTTCGCTTAGATCCACGCCGGTTAGAATATAATTGTTATTACATTCATCAAGTGTAGTGCTGAATATATCAATGCCTAAACGTACAGGCATATCTCTTAAAAGTGATACGTAACCATTTGCAGGATTGATGCTGACAATGGTTGTAATACGTGTACCGTAATTTACGGTTAGGGTAGCATAAAGCATATTATCTGTACTATTATAGCAAAGTCCTTGTAAACCGTGATCTCTGACATTGCTTAACTCTATGCTTGTAAGTGTTCCATTTGCGTATTTATATAGCTGGGTATTGTTTTCGCGGTTTAGCAGGTAAATATCCCCGTTTTGCTGGTTGCAGGTGAGCGATATAATATATGCAGGTAAAGTGCCGATAATTTTCTCATTCACAATGGTATTATTCTTTATTGTAAATGTTATCAAAGTATCCGGAGGTCCCCAATTAGCGCCATGTTTCACTGCATAGAATGTTTTGCCAATGTTGCTATATGTGAGTAATGACATCCTGTCGCTACCAATAACAATAACTGTGTTTTTTGAAGAAAGATCAACGGAAATAATATTTATTGATATATCATCATTATTGCCTGTGATAAAATATCTATTGTCAACGATCACTCCCTGTTGAGTAAGTGGGCCATATTTTCCCGCAGCAACTGTAGATGTATTTTTTTCGTTTCCTTTCATGTCAAGGTAGGACATAATAGAAATGCTATTCCCTACAGCATCTGCATAGCTGCGTAAGCCAACTATATCTGTTCGGCAATTTTCAATTGTGTATGTATTGGTGTCGGTATTATCTACACCAGACTGTACATCATAATTGTTAGTGTAGCATGCACTTAATATTAAAGTGCTGACTAAAAGAAGGGGTAGGTATGTAACTTTCATAGGGTTTACAATATATAATATGAAAACGAATAAGGGGTCAATTTATTGTCAGATTATAGTTCTACGTGCAGCCTTACTGAAAATATATGTACGGGTCCGCGATCGGCGTTATAAGCAGGGTTCAGGCAGAACTGATAGTCGCCGGTCAGCCATATAGCTTTATCTATTGGTTTGAAACTATAGTATAATTCGCCAATAGCTTCGGGTGCATAGTTCAACTGACCATCGCCAATCATAAACCCTTTACCCCCAAAAGCAAGATATTGCTGATGCTCTTTTGAAAGGCCGTTCACCA